>JBDHVF010000452.1:0-6786 GCA_039809605.1 Polyangiales bacterium
GAGCGGCTTGCGCGTGGGTATCGTCGCGACTATCTTCCGCGGCCCCGTCGACCGGGCGCCCGCTGTGACGCGGCGCTGCCCTTCACCGCGGCGCTCTTCGGCGCTCGCGACACGCCCCGCCAGCCCTACGTTTCTTCTCCCACGGCGCCCGCGCGCCACGGACCCGTACCATGGAACCCACCTCGAAGACCGCCCACGACCTCGAATGGCCGGTGCTCACGCGCCACCTCTCGGAGCGCTGCCTGAGCGCCCAGGGTCGCGCCCGCGCCCTCGACCTCGCGCCCGCCGAGACGCTCGACGAGGCGCGCGTGCGCATGCGCCGCACCGACGAGGCCCTGCGCCTGACCGGGCTCGGCGAGCCCATTCCGTTCGACCGCCTCGCCGACGTGGCCGACGTGCTGGCGCGCCTCGCGCGCGACGCCGACGCGACCTCGCACGAGCTCCACGGCGTGCGCGAGATGCTGCGCACAGCCCACACGCTGCGCCGCTACGCGCAGGCCCGCAAGGCCACGCACCCCGCGGTGGCCGAGGCGCTCGCGAGCGACCCCTCGCTCGACCGGCTCATGGGCCTGCTCGACCACGCGCTCGACCCCGACGGCACCCTCGCCGACCGCGCGAGCGCCGACCTCGCCGACGCGCGCCGCAAGGTGCACGACGCCCGCGCCCGCGTGGTGCAGCGCCTCGAGGAGGCCATCGCCCGCTACGCCGACCGCCTGCAGGACCGCTACTACACCCTGCGTGACGGGCGCTACGTGCTGCCCGTGCGGGCCGACGCGCACCTGCCCGTGCCGGGCATCGTGCACGGCTCGTCGTCGTCGGGCGCCACGCTCTTCATCGAGCCCAACACCGTGGTGTCGCTCGGCAACCAGCTCCGCGTGCTCGTGGCCGACGTCGAGCGCGAGGAGGCGCGCGCGCTCGCCGAGCTCTCGGCCCGCGCCCGCGACCACCTCGACGCGCTCGGGGTCGCCCACGAGGCGTGCGTGACGGCCGACGTGCTCCAGGCCACCGTGCGCCTCGCGGGAGACCTCGACGCCATCGCCGTCGAGCCCGAGGCCGAGCCCGTGCTCGACCTGCGCGTCGCGCGCCACCCGCTGCTCGTGCTCGCGGGCGCGAGCGTCGTCGCCAACGACCTGCGGCTCCGCGCGGGCCGCGTGCTGGTGGTCTCGGGCCCCAACGCGGGCGGCAAGACCGTCGCGCTCAAGACCCTGGGCCTCGCGGCGATGATGGCGCGCGCGGGCCTCGCGGTGCCCGTGGCCGAGGGCTCGCGCGTCGGGTGGTTCGACCCGGTGGAGTGCGACGTGGGCGACGACCAGTCGATCGCGCGCAACCTCTCGACCTTCAGCGCGCACGTGACCAACCTCGCGGGCGTGCTCGACCGCGTGCGACCGGGCGCGCTGGTGCTCCTCGACGAGCTCGCCGGGGGCACCGACCCCGAGGAGGGCGCCGCCCTCGCCGCGGCCGTGCTCGAGGCGCTCGCGGCGCGCGGCGCGGCCGTGGCCGTGACCACGCACTACGAGCTGCTCAAGACCCTCGCGGTGCGCGACGAGCGCTTCGAGAACGCCTCGGTGGGCTTCGACGTCGCCACGATGTCTCCGACCTTCACGGTCACCATGGGCGTGCCCGGCGCGTCGAGCGCGCTCTCGGTGGCGCGGCGCTACGGCATCCCGTCGGCCGTGGTCGAGCGCGCGCAGGGCCTCTTGCCCGAGCACGCGGGCACCCGCGAAGACGTGCTGCGGCGCCTTCAAGACGAGGAGCGCGCCGCCCGCATGGCCCGCGCCGCCGTCGAGGAGGAGGCCCGCTCGATCGCGAAGCTGCGCGCCGAGCTCGAGGCCGAGCGCCACGCGCAGCGCACCCGCGAGCGCGAGCGGCTCTCGCGCGAGGGCGCCGAGCTCATGACCCTGCTGCGCAAGGCCCGCGAGGAGCTGCGCGAGGCCGAGGCGAAGATGCGCCGCAAGAAGCTCACCGAGCAGGAGCTCCGCGAGGCCGAGCGCGCGGTGCAGGGCGTGGCCGCGCAGGTGAGCGTCACGGGCCCCATCGGCCGCGCGCTCGAGACGACGAAGGGACCCGCCGGGCCGTCGCGACGGGCCGCCCGCGAAGAAGACGTCGCGCCGGGCGCGCGGGTGTTCGTGCCGAGGCTCAACTCCCACGTCGAGGTGCTCGAGCGCGCGGGACGCGACCAGGTGAGGGTGGCGGCCGGGTCGCTCAAGCTCTTCGTCGCGCTCGACGAGGTGATGGTCGACGAGGGCGACGCCGAGGCGGGCGACGGCGAGGCGCGCAAGGCCGCGCCCGTGCCCTACGACGCCGCGGGAGACACCGTGCGCCCGCTGCGCACCGACTCCAACACCTGCGACGTGCGGGGCCTGCGCGTCGACGACGCGCTCGCGATGGTCGACGCCTTCCTCGACCGCATCTTCGGCGCGGGGAGCACCGCGGGCTTCGTGCTCCACGGCCACGGCACGGGCGCGCTCAAGCAGGCCGTGCGCGAGCACCTCAAGCAGTCGCCGTACATCGCCCGCTCGCGCGCCGCCGACCCCGAAGACGGCGGCGACGCGTTCACGGTCTTCTGGCTCAAGAGCTGACCGCGCTACCCTCGCGCGCGCGATGAAGACCTCGCTCGACGCGCAGACCCTCGCGCCCTCCCTCGCCCGCCTCTCATCCGCCTACGACCTCTTCGCGCGGCGCTACCCCGGCGACCGCCCCGGACGCCAACCCGTACACACGCTCTACGGCGGCGCGCACCTCTTCGCGCACGACGCCGCGAAGAAGCTCGGCGCCGTGGCCCTGCGCGCGCTCGAGACCTACGCGCCCGACGCGCTGACCTTCGCGCGTGCGCTCGGGCTAACGGGCGACGACGTCACGGCGCGCGAGCGCCACGAGGCCGTCTATGCCCGCGTGCGAGAGAAGCTCTCGCGCGAGCCCGTCGAAGACCTGCGCGTCGACTTCGAAGACGGCTACGGACACCGCCCCGACGACGAGGAGGACGCCCACGCCGTCGCCGTCGGAAGCTCGTTCGCCCGAGGCATGCGCGAGGGCACGCTGCCGCCCTTCACCGGGCTGCGCGTGAAGTCGCTCTCGCCCGAGACCACGGCGCGCGCGCTGCGCACCCTCGACCTCGCGCTCACCGCGCTCGCGGGCGAGACGAAGGGAGCGGTGCCCGAGCGCTTCGTGGTGACGCTCCCCAAGGCGGTGATCCCCGAGCAGGTGGAGGCGCTCGTCGACGCCCTCGAGGCGCTCGAGCACACGCTCTCCATCGCGCCGGGGAGCGTCGGCGTCGAGCTCATGGTCGAGATGACGCAGTCGCTCCTCTCGGCACGCGGGGAGGTGACGCTCGCGGCCCTCCTCGACGCCGCGCGTGGGCGCTGCGCGGCGGCGCACCTGGGCGCCTACGACTACACCGCGGGATGCGACGTGTCGGCGCCCGACCAGTCGCTCTCGCACCCGTGGTGCGACCACGCGCGCCACGCGATGCTGCTCGCCTTCGCGCGCACCGGCGTGCGGCTGAGCGACGGCGCCACCACCACCCTTCCCCTCGCGCCCCACAAGACTCCCGCGAACGACGCCGAGCGCGACGACAACCTCCGCGCCGTGCACGCCGCGTGGGCGCGATCGTACGGTGACATCACCCGCGCCCTCAGGCTGGGCTTCTACCAGGGCTGGGACCTTCACCCCGCGCAGCTCCCCGCGCGCTACGGCGCCGTGTACGACTTCTTTCTGCGCGGCCTCGACGCGTCGGGGCGGCGGCTGCGCAACTTCGTCTCCGCGGCGGCGCGCGCCACGCAGGCCGGCGGAGGCTTCGACGACGCGGCCACGGGCCAGGCCCTCGTGAGCTTCTTTCTGCGCGCGGTCGACGCGGGCGCCCTCAGCGAGGGTGAGGCCGCGGCGCACGCGGGCGTGCCCGTCGATCTCCTTCGCACGCGCTCGTTCGCGGCCATCGTACGGGGGTCGCGATGACCGACGAGCGCATCGTGCGCGCGCCCTCGACGCGCGCCTGGTCGCACCGAGACACCCTCACGGTGCTCTCTCGCGACGGACGCGCGCTGCGCTTCGACGGCGCATCGGCCGACCTCGCGCTCGCGGTCTACGAGCTGCTCGCGCTGCCCCGCACCCGCGCCGAGGTGCTGGCGTACGTGGCCGAGCGCTCGGGCGAGCCCCTCACCTCGACGGCGCCCGTCGAGCAGCTCCTCGGCGCGCTCGCGTCGATCGGCGCGATCGCGGCGCCGCCCCCCTCTGCGCGCGCTACCTCGCCGCGGCGCGTGGTGCTGTGCGTCTCGGGGGCGGTGTCGGCCGCGCACGCGCCCGCGCTCCTCACCCGCATGCTCGGGGAGCGCTGGGACGTGCGCCTCTCCGCCACGCCGAGCGCCCTTCGCTTCGTGGCGCGCGACGCGCTCGAGGCGATCGCGGGCACCGCCCTCGTCACGTCGCACTGGCAGCGCGGCGACGGGCGGGCGCGCGCCCACCACGTGGAGCTCGCCGAGTGGGCCGAGCTGGTGCTGGTGTACCCCGCGTCGGCCACGACGCTCTCGCGCATCGCGCGCGGAGACTGCTCCGACGTGGTGAGCGCGACGGTGATCGCCACGCGCGCCCCCGTGGTGCTGGCGCCTTCGATGAACGCGGCGATGTACGCGGCGCCCTCGGTCGAGCGCAACCTCCGTCAGCTCCGCGACGACGGGCATTACGTGATCGTGCCCGCGGCGGGCGTCGAGGTCGCGCACGCGCCGCCCGACCGCGCCCCGATGCTCGGCCCCGCCCCCTCGCCCGACGACGTGTTCGCCGTCGCGCGCGCCGTGCTCTCGCTCACCGACCGCCCGCAGCTCCCCTCCGACGTGATGGGCTGGGACGCCCTCTACCAGCGCGTGCCCGCGCGCGACCTCCCGTGGTTCGCCGAGGCGCCCGAGGCCGACCTCGCGGCCGCGCTCCAGGCGCTCTGCCACGCAGGCATGCGCGCACTCGACCTCGGAACGGGCACGGGCACCGTGGCGCTCCACCTTGCGGCCCTGGGCTGCCACGTGATCGCAACCGACGTCTCGCCCGCGGCGCTCGACCTCGCCCGCGCGCGCGACGCGTCCCATGCGGTCGACTGGCGCCTCGACGACGTCGCATCGAGCGCGCTCGAAGGGCCCTTCGACCTGGTGGTCGACCGCGCGTGCCTGCACTCGCTGCCGCGCGAGCGTCACGCCGCGTGGCGCGACACCCTCGTGCGCGTGAGCGCCCCCGATGCGCGCCTCGCGCTGCTCGTTCACGACGTGAGCGAAGAGGCCGCCGCGGGCACCTTCGGCTACGACGAGGCGGGGCTGCGAGCATTTCTCGCGCCCGCGTGCGACGAGGTGCGGGTGGCGCCGTCGACGATGCGTGGCGCGCGAGGCCCGTCGCGCAGGGCGTGGCTCTGCACCGCGCGGGTGCGGGGCGTGGCCGTGATCCCGTAGGTGCGGCGAGGCCGGCATGAAGGCCGTCGGAGCACGAGGTGCGCCCTGCGGCGAACGAGGGAGCCCCGCGACGCTCGCAGGAGACCTCGCGCGGTCGCAGGAAGGGCTTCGATGGTCGCAGGAAGGCCCTCGACGCTCGCAGGAAGGCCCTCGACGCTCGCAGGAAGGGCCTCGATGGTCGCAGG
The DNA here is from genome assembly GCA_039809605.1 of Polyangiales bacterium. Classification (GTDB taxonomy): domain Bacteria; phylum Myxococcota_A; class Polyangia; order Polyangiales; genus CAISKJ01. The sequence continues at coordinate 5,609 of JBDHVF010000452.1, forward strand.
AAGGCCCTCGATGGTCGCAGGAAGGCCCTCGACGGTCGCAGGATGGACAATCCGCGCGCATGGAGCGGACGAAACGGAGCGACGAGACGTTGTCGGCTCCTCGGCGGACGCGCGGTCGGGACGTCGTCGGTGCGTGGGGAAGACCTCGCGATCGCGCGGCGAGCTCCGAGCCCCGCCGCGTAGCCCTCCGCCACAAGAGAAGCGCCAGAAGCGCGGGAATGATCGTTGACGACTACCGGGCTCCGGGCGTACCCATTCAAGCGGACAATGGGCGGTCGGGTAGCGTCCATCGCAAACACGAGGCGATCAGCGGTCGAGGGGGCTCACCACTCCCAGCGGGCCACGGTCGATGATGTGCGTGTAGAGCGCCTCTCACCCGGCTTCGGTACACCCCGGTGCAGATCCGCGTCACGCAGCGGTGTCGGGCCTGCTCGCAAGGCCAACAGCCTTGCTTCGCAGCCCCTCCTTGCTGCGCTCGCGTCTCTTTCCGGGCTGTACCGAAGGCGGGTGCTCGCCGCTCTAGATCATCGTGGTCCGCACGTCGTGATGGCCCAGGAGCGTCTGGATGGTGCGGATGTCGGTCCCAGCTTCGAGCAGGTGGGTGGCGAAGCTGTGACGGAGCGTGTGACAGCTCGCGCGCTTGTCGATGCCGGCGGCGATGGCCGCGGCGCGAACCGCTTTCTGCGCGGCGGTCTCGTGGATGTGGTGGAGCACCTGTCGACCGGTCGCCGGATCGGTGCACGGGCGCGAGGCGGGGAAGAGGTACTGCCACGCGAGGCTCGTCGCAGCGCCTGGCATCTTCGTTCGAAGCGCGTGGGGCAGGTCGACCTCTCCACGGCCCGCGGCGAGCTCCGCGCGGTGGCGTCGACGAACCACGTCGAGCTGCGCCTGGAGCCCATCGCGCGCGCGGGTCGGCAGCAGCGCTGCGTGGTCGCGCTCGCCCTTGCCGCGGCGCACCGTGATCTGGTGGCGTTCGAGGTCGATGTCCTTCACGCGCGGGGAGAGCGATTCGGCAAGACGGAGGCCCGCGCCGTAGAGGATCTCGCCGATCAGCCGGAAGGGCGGTTCGAGGCGGTCGAGCAGGGCGACGACTTCGCGGCGAGAGAGGACCGTGGGCAGGTGGTCGGGGCGCTGCGCGCGCTCGAGGCCCACGAGTTCAGGCATGTCGAGCGCGAGAA
>JBDHVF010000453.1:0-6780 GCA_039809605.1 Polyangiales bacterium
CGAAGCGGGGCGGCCGCACGATATTGACCGGAGTGAGGCGGTGAAACCGAGCCCAGGGAGCTACGCCGAACTCCGGCGCGAGCGCCGCGTATCACACGCGTCGGGCCCCCGCTCTACACGGTCGATCGCGTGGCCGACGAGGGCGCGCGAGAGAGGTCGTGCAGGTAGCGGTTGACCGTGACCACGGTGTAGCCCCACACCGCCGCGCCCCACAGCGTCACGAACGGAAACGCGTGCACGAAGCGCCCGAGCAGCAGCGACGCGGTGAAGAGAAAGATCACGTTGTCGCCGCCGACGAAGCCCACGCGCAGGAGCGTGGCGCGCAGCTCGGGGTCGTGGCGCGCGGCCGCGGCGCGCAGCGCCCTGCCGAGGGGCGACGGCGCGTCCGTGGCGGCCGGGTCGTCGCCGCGGGCGACGCGCTCGCGCATGCGCGGGAGCGATTGCGGGCTGAGCGAGTACCACTGAAAGCCCTGCACCACGCGGCTCACCCAGAGCACCGCGCCGCCGCGCTCGCTCGAGGCGCGGCAGAGCGAGACGTACTCCTCCTCGGTCGCGTCGTGGCCGTCGCGCAGGAGCGAGGCGATGCGGCGGCGGAAGAAGTCCCACGCGGCCGTGCCGCTCGCGGCGACGAGCGAGGCGACGACCACCATCGCGGCGGCCGTGGCCCACCCGTGGAGCCTCGCGAGGCACACCAGGCCCCCCAGCATGAGCGACGCGAAGCCGATGGAGTCGCCGAGCTGATCGAGCGCGCGGCCCACGGGCGACGAGGTGCCCTTCGCGCGCGCCACCACGCCGTCGAAGCAGTCGAGGATCGCCCGCATCTCGAAGAGCACGCCCGCCGCGACGAACGCGCGCGGCGTGCCGGCCGAGACGATCGCCCCCGCCATCACGGCGAGCATGGTGTGGAAGAGCGTGATGTGGTTGGCCGTCACGGGCAGGCGCATCACCGGCCGCACCATCACGCGGCAGAGGGGGTAGCGCCAGAGGCGGTCCGCCGGGCACGACGCGAGGTCGAGGAGGGCGTCGAGGTCCGCGGGGGGCCGTGAGTGCGTCGAGGACATCAGAGGGGCCGAAGGGTGCATGGGTCGTGCACGCTGAAGTTGACCTCGGTCAAATCGAAGTGCCGCACCGCTCCCCCGCGCGGAAAAACCGCGGGGTGAGCACCTCGTTCTCGAGGTAGACGTGCAGCTTCATGTCGCGCTCGAGGTGCTCGAGCTCGTGCACCAGCACCCTCCGCGTGGTGCTCGGCCTCGGCGGAGACGGGCCCAGGGTGAACGCCCGAAGGCGGTCGGTGCTGCGCCCGATCTCGAGGTGGTCGGCCTGCGACACCACCAGCTCCCTGCACAGCACCGCGTTCGCAGGCCTGTCGCCGTGCACCAGGAGCGCGGGGAAGAGCGAACGTTCCTCGTGCTCGAGGTGCGCGTCGAGCGTGTCGAAGAACTCCTGCGCGGCCACGCCGAGGTCGTGCTCCCCGTCGCGTCGGGCGACGCGCTCGGACATCGCCCGTATCGCGGGCGCCACCGCGCGCAGGTAGCGGTGGTGGTGCTCGATGATGTGGGCGATGACCGCGGGCGTCGAGGCCGACTCCCAGTCGCGCTCGGGCCACTCCGCGGCGCGCTCGCTCGCGGCCCGCGTGACCGCCGCGTACACCCGTATCGGGTCGGCCCGCAGCGCCGCGCACGCAGCCGCGAAGGGCACCGCGCCCGACGCGTCGAGGTCCACCCCGATCGCCAGCAGCACCCGCGCGCACTCGGGGTGTTCGAGCACGATGTCCGACACGCTCATGTCGCGGTGCAGAGTCATGGCGACGCCATCCTCGCGCCGACGCGAGAACAGCGTTTCAACATGGCGTCGCGCGGGCGCGCGGGACTTGACCCCGGTCAAGTCGCTTCAGCGCGCGATGAGCACCGGCACCTTGAGCCGCGCGACGAGCGCGTCGAAGGCGCCGCGCCGCCACGCGCCCGCGCCTACGACCAGCGTGCGGCCGCGCAGCGCCGCGAGCACCTCGAGCACCTGGGGCGAGCGCGTCACGGCCTCGACCGCGCCCGCGATCCCTCGCTCTGCGAGCGCGCGCCGCGCCTCGTCGGCCACCGCGCCCGCGGCCTCGGGGGTGTCTCCGAGCGCCACCATGCGCACGCCGCCCGCGTCGGCCACGAGCGACGCCGCGCCCACGATCGCCCCCGCCTCGGAGACATCATCGACGAGCGCCACGGGCGGCCCCAGCACCTCGCCCGCGCCAAGCAGCAGCACCGGCCTCGGGGCCCCCAGCGCGACCGCGGGCGTGCGCGCGAGGCCCGCGGGCGCGCCGCGACGCCCCTTGCCCACGAGCACCAGGTCGGCGTCCGACGACGAGGCGATGAGGGCCTCGACCACGCGCCCGCGCAGCGTGCGCACCGTGGCCTGCACGCGCAGCCGCGCGGCGGCCTCTTGCACCAGGGCCGCGACGCGCCCGCTCACGTGGCGCATCGAGCGCTCCATCGCGGCGCGCTCGATGGGGGCGGGCACGGCGCCCGCGCGGCCCACGAAGCGCGCGAGGGGGTGGCCCGCGAGGTCGAGCACGTCTTCGTCTTCGACGAACACGCACGCGACCTCGGCGCCCGTGCGCCGCGCGAGCTCGCACGCGGCCTCGAACGCCGCGCGCGCGTCGGGCGACGCGTCGAGGGCCACCACGATGCGAGGCGCGGCCGTCACGGCTTCGCCTCCTTCTCCTTGCGGGCCTCGCGCGACTCGACGCCGATCTCGATGCGACGCTTCGCGAGCGCGACGAGCCGCGCCTCGACGCGCGCGTTCACGCTCCCCGCGGGGAAGGCTCCCCCCTCGTCGCGCTCGCCCGCGGCGACGCCCGTGAGCAGCTCGATCCCCTGGTCGACGTGCTCCACGGCCCACACGCGGAAGCGCCCCGCCTCGGCGGCCTCGACCACGTCGCGGCGCAGCGCGAGGTGCTTCACGTTCGCCCGAGGGATCACCACGCCCTGCGCGCCCGTGAGCCCGCGCGCGCGGCAGAGGTCGAAGAAGCCCTCGACCTTCTCGTTCACCCCGCCGATCGCCTGCACCTCGCCGTGCTGGTTGACCGAGCCCGTCACCGCGATCGACTGGCGCACCGGCGCGCCGCTCAGGGCGCTCAACAGGGCGTAGAGCTCGGCGCTCGACGCGCTGTCGCCCTCGACGGGACCGTACGACTGTTCGAACGTGAGCGACGCCTTGAGGCTCATGGGGTAGTCGAGCGCGTAGCGCGCGCCCAGGTACGACGCGAGGATGAGCACCCCCTTGGAGTGCAGCGCCCCGCCGAGCTCGACCTCGCGCTCGATGTCGACGACCTCGCCCGCGCCGAGGCGCACGCGCGCGGTGATGCGCGTCGGGCGCCCGAAGGCGAAGCGCCCGAGGCTCACCACGCTGAGCCCGTTGACCTGCCCCGCGCGCTCTCCGTCGGTCGCCACGAGCAGCGTGCCGCGGCGCATCTCGTCGAGCACGCGCTCGCGGATGCGCCCCGCGCGACGCTCGCGCGCGCTCACCGCGGCCTCGACGTGCTCGGCCTCGACGCGGTCGCGGCCGGCGCGCGCGGCGAGGTGGTCCGACTCGCGCAGGAGGTCGGCGAGGTCGCCGCGGTGGGTCGAGAGCTTCTCGGCGTCTTCGACGAGCCGCGCGGCGTGCTCGACCACGCGCGCCACCGCGTCGCGCCCGAAGGGCAGGAGCTTCTCGTCGCGCGCCACGCCCGCGACGGCGCGCGCGAGCAGGGCCTCGGTGGCGGGCGTGCGGTCGACCTCGTCGTCGAAGTCGACGACGACCTTGAAGTGCTCGCGAAAATCGGGGTCGACGGCCTCGAGCGTGTACGAGAGGTGCCGCTCGCCGTAGAGCACCACCTTGGCGCGCAGGGGCACGGGCTCGGGCTCGAGGCTCACCGTGCTCATCAGCCCGAGGGCCTGCCCGAGCGGCTCGGTGCGCACCTGCCCCGTGCGCAGCGCGCGCTTGAGCCCCTCGTACGCGTAGGGCTGCTGGAGCAGCGCCCGGAGCTCGACCACCAGGTAGCCCCCGTTGGCCCGGTGCAGCGCGCCCGCGCGCACGAGGCTGAAGTCGGTCACCAGCGCGCCGAGCTGCGGCTGGTGCTCGATGCGCCCGAGCAGGTTGTCGAACGTCGGGTGCTCTTCGAAGACCACGGGCGCCCCCTTCGACTCGCCGTGGTCGACCAGCACGTTGACCTCGTAGCGCCTGAAGCGGTCGCCGCGCGCGCGACCGAGCTCGGCGAAGAAGGCCGCGGGGCCGTCCTCCTGCTTGAGAAAGTCCTCGACGTTCTCGAGCACGTCGCGCTCGAGCGCCTCGAGGTGCTCGACCACCGCGGGGTGCCCGGCGTAGCGCGCGCGCAGGTCGGCGAGCAGGTGCCCCACGGCGGCGGTGAGCGTCTCGCGCACGAGGTCCTTCACGGCGCGGCGGGCCTGCTGCTCGCGCCGCGGCCCCTCCTCGATGAGCTTCTGAAGCTCCGCCCCCACCGACTCGATCTCGCGCTGGTAGCGCTCGCGCTCGGCCTCGGGCAGCTCCGCGAAGCCCGCGGGCTTGAGGATCTGGTCGTTCTTCACGGGCGCGAGCGCGAAGCCCATGGGCGTGCTCACGATCGCCACCTCGCGCCCCGCGGCCCGCTCGCGCAGCGCCTGGAGGTCCTTGTCCGCGTGCTCCTTGAAGTCGTCTTCGATGGCGCGCTTGCGGGCGACGAACTCCTCGTTCTCGAGGGCGCCCGGGATGGCCGCGCGCAGCTCGTCGACGAGGTCTGCGAGGTCGCGCTTGAGCCTGCGCCCGGTGCCCGGCGGCAGGCGCAGGAGCCTGGGCGTCGAGGGGCGCGCGAAGTCGTGCACGTAGCACGTGTCGTCGGGCACGGGCTCGCTCGCGGCGCGCCGCTCGAGCGCCTCGCGCAGCGCGCGGAAGCGGCCCGAGCCGGGGGCGCCCATCGCGACGAGGTTGTACCCGTCGCGCTGCATCCCGATGCCGAACTCGATCGCCTCGAGGGCGCGCTCCTGCCCGATGCGGCCCGTGAGGGGTTCGAGGTCGCGCGTGGTCTCGAACGCAAGCGATGCGGGGTCGCACCGACGGTGCAACGCCGCGGGCTCCAGGGGGTCGACGCTCATGGTGCGGGGCATGGGAGCGCCGCGCGGGCCCCGCGGTCAAGAAGCCTGTCGCGCCGCGCGATCGGAACGGACTACGATCGGCGCCATGCCCACGCCGAAGCGCCGCCCCGCTCCCTCGCCCGCGAAGCCCTCTCGCGTCGTGCTCGACGCGCTGCCCTTCGACCCCGCGGACGCAGACCTTCCGCGCGGCCTGCGGCTCTACGGCGCGCAGCTCGATCGGGCGCGCGGGGCGCTGGCGACGAAGGTGGCCGACGGGGCGAAGGGCGCCGACGCGCTGCGGGGCCACGCGCTCTACCGCGCGAACCTGCGCACGCCGCTGTTCATGGTCGAGGGGCTCGCGCGCGTGTCGCTCGGCACGGGCGGCGACGAGGCGCTCTTCGGCGAGCTCCTGCGCGACGTGAAGACGGTCGAAGACGTGCTCGGCGAGGTCGACTTCTGGTGGGTGACGCACGACAAGGCGACCGCGTGGGAGCTGCCCCCCGAGGTGCTGCGCCACGCGCGGGAGCGCCACCGCGTCGCGTGCGGGCGCCTCGTGGGCTGGCTCGAAGCGCGCGCGTGGGTCGATCACAGGTACCTGCCCGACGAGGGCGAGGTGCGGCTGCGCGTGAACCGCATCGGCCGCGCCCTCTCGCGCGCGCCGTGGCCCTCGCCGCGCAAGGAGCGCAAGCGCCTCGTGGAGTTCCTCGTGGGGCGCGTGGCGTCGACGGAGCGCGCGGCGCGCTCGCTCGACCTGTCGGACGTCGAGCACGGGCTGCACGAGCTCCGTCGGCGGCTGCGGTGGCTGAGCATCTACGCGGCGGCGCTCGACGGCGCGGTGCAGCTCGACCACGCCGCGAAGCCGCCGAAGGGCTGGACGCGCTACCTCACGCCCGCCGTGGTGGGCAATCCGTTCAACGAGCTCCCCAAGGGAGACGGGAGCGTGAAGCCGGTGCTCGTGCCGGCGCCGCTCTTCTATGCGCTGAGCTGGCTCATCGCAGAGCTCGGCGTGCTCAAGGACCGCGCCCAGTGGACCGAGACCGTCGCGCACATGCTCGACGCCGAGGGCGTGGGCGGCGGCGCGAAGCCCAAGCGCTGGCTCGGTGACATGGCGCTCGACGCGCGCGAGGCGGGCAAGCAGGCCGCGGCGATCGCGAAGCAGGCGCTCTTCGAAGACAAGCTGCTCGAGCGGCTCGGCGCGGCGCTCGCGGCGCAGGCGTAGCGCGCGCGAGAGGCGCGCGCGGCCGGTGCGGAAGCGTGCGTGGACGCTTCCGCGGCGTGCGTGGCGTCGTCGGGGGGCGTGCGTGACGGCGTCGGGGGGCGTGCGTGACCAGGGCGGAGGCGTGCGTGGCGTCGTCGGGGGCGTGCGTGGCGGGTGCAGGCGGTCTGCGTGCCATCGACAAGGGCGCGCGTGGCCGCTGCCGACGTGCGCGTGGCGGGTGCGGGCGGTCTGCGTGGTGGCACCGGGTGTCTGCGTGCCTGCGCCACCGGTCGGCGTGCGCGCGCCCGCCGCGTGCGCGGCCCCCACGGCCGTGTGACATGCGATCGAGCCGGAATGCGTATGGCGCTTGACAAGAGAGCGAGGGCTCGACGGGTTGGGTACGAGCGAGCGGGGGAGCGACCGCGACGTCGCCAGTACGCGCGGAAGACCCTGCCGCGCCAGCGGCGGGGCGCGACCGAGACGTCGTCG
>JBDHVF010000454.1:0-6775 GCA_039809605.1 Polyangiales bacterium
GAGGACAAGCCCGTCTTCCTCTCCATCGGCTACAGCGCGTGCCACTGGTGCCACGTGATGGAGCGCGAGAGCTTCGAAGACGGGGCCACGGCACGCCTGCTCAACGAGCGCTTCGTGAGCGTCAAGGTCGACCGCGAGGAGCGCCCCGACGTCGACCAGACCTACCAGCTCGCCCACCAGGTGCTCACGCAGCGCGCGGGCGGCTGGCCGCTGTCGATGTTCCTCACGCCCGACCGCGAGCCCTTCTACGGCGGCACGTACTTTCCCAACGCGAAGCGCTACGGCATGCCGTCGTTCACCGACGTGCTGCGCACCCTCGCCGACGCGTGGGCCGAGCGCCGCGACGAGGTCGTCGCGCAGGCCGCGGAGCTCACCGGGCTCCTCTCGCGGGTGAGCGCCGCCGACCCCGCGCGCCAGGGCCCCGCGCCCGCCGACGTGCTCCTCGACGCCGTGCGCCGCGCGCTCGCCCGCGTCGACAAGGCCCACGGGGGCTTCGGCGGCGCGCCCAAGTTCCCCAACACCATGACCCTCGACCTCTTCGTCGCGGCCTCGGCGCTCGGCCTCGAGGGCGTCGGGGCCGACGCGCGCGAGGCCGTGGCCGTCACGCTCGACCGCATGGACCGCGGGGGCATCCACGACCACCTCGGCGGGGGCTTCGCGCGCTACGGCACCGACGCGCGCTGGCACGTGCCCCACTTCGAGAAGATGCTCTACGACAACGCCCAGCTCGCGCGGCTCTACCTCGACGGCGCGCGGCTCATGGGCGACGGCGACGCCATCAGCCCCGCGCGCTGCCGCGAGGTCGTGCGCTCGACCCTCGCGTACGTGCTGGCCGAGATGACCTCTCCGCAGGGCGCGTTCTTCAGCGCGCAAGACGCCGACAGCGAGGGCGAGGAGGGCCGCTTCTTCGCGTGGACCCACGACGAGGTGCGCGCCGTCGCGGGCGACGACGCCGCCGCCGCGTGCGCGTGGTTCGACTTGACCCCCGAGGGCAACTGGGAGCACGGCCGCAGCGTGCTCTGGGCCCCTCGCCCGATCGACGCCGTGGCGCGCTCGGTGGGCCTCTCCGAGCGCGACCTCGCGGCGGCCGTGGCGCGCGCGCGGGCGCAGCTGTACGAGGCGCGCGAGAAGCGCCCCAAGCCCATGCGCGACGACAAGTGCCTCGCGGGCTGGAACGCCCTGATGATCGGCGCCATGGCCGACGCGGGCGCGACGCTCGGCGAGGCCGCGTGGGTCGACGCCGCGAGCGCGGGCCTCGACGTGTGGCGCGCGCGCGCGTGGAGCGACGGCCGCCTCGCGCACGCGATGAAGGCCGGCGAGACGTACGGCGCGGGCTTTCTCGACGACTACGCGGGCATGGCCGGCGCGGCGCTCGACGTGTACGAGGCCACCTTCGACCCCGCGGCGCTCGCCTTCGCGCGCGGGCTCATGGAGGCCGTGCTCGCGCGCTTCGTCGACGGGGCGACGGGGGAGCTCTTCTTCTCGCCCTCCGACGGCGAGGTGGTGCTCTACCGCAGCCGCGACCCCTTCGACCACGCGTACCCCGGCGGCGCAGGCCTCGCGCTGCACGCGCTCGCGCGCCTCGCGGAGCTCACCGGCCACGCGCCCTTTCGCGACGCCGCCGAGCGCGCGGCGGGCGCGTACGCGCAGGGCGCCGCGGCGAACCCGCTGGGCATGGCCTCGCTCGCGCGCGCCGTCGACCGCGTGCGCCGGGGCGCCGTCGAGGTCGTGGTGGTCGGCGACCGAGACCGCGACGACACCCGCGCGATGCTCTCGTCCGCGCGCTCGGCGGCGCTCGCCCACCGGGGGATCGTGTGCGTGCGCGACGAGGCCGAGGGCGTGGCGCACGGGCTCGACCCGAGCCTCGTCGAGGGCCGCGTGGCGGGCGCCGACGGGGCGCCCGTCGCCTACGTGTGCCGCGGCACCGCGTGCGAGATGCCCGCGCGCTCGGCCGAGGCCCTCGCCGCCACGCTGCGCCGCGTCGCGCGCGCGTCGTAGACGAAACGACTGGCGTTCACGGCCCGAGTCCGCGAACCTTCGCGGCGAAAGGACGACCCCCGCCGATGACGAACCCGCTGTTCCCCTGCCCCTCGTGCATGCGCCACGTGCGCGTCGGCGCGGCCGCGTGCCCGTTCTGCGACGGCCCGCTTCCGCTGCGCCCCGAGGGCCTCGTGCCCGGCGCGGGCACCGCGTCGCTCTCGCGCGCCGCGCTCTTCGCCTTCGCCACCACGGTGGCCGCGTGCTCGAGCCCGCAGACCTCTGAGACCACCACGGCGACCTCCTCGACGCAGCAGGCCACGGAGCAGCAGGCGGCGCAGAGCGGCGGCGCGGTGGTCGAGTCGCCGCCCGCGTCCCCGCCCGAGGCGACGCCCGACGCGTCGATGGGCCCCGGGCCCGGCGCGGTCGTGGCCCTCTACGGCGCGCCCGCGCCCGTGATGATGACCGGCGACGCCGCGGCCCCCTCGCCCGACGCCGCGGCGCCATCGCCCGACGTGGTGGTGGCCGACGCGGCGACCGACGCGCACCGCCGCGACGCCGCGCGGGCCGACGTACCGCGCCCGCCGCCCGACCACGGGGCCATCATGGTGCGTTACGGCTCACCGCCGGCCGACACGGGCGAGATGATGGTGCGCTACGGCGCGCCCCCCGCCGAGTTCGCCTGAGCGATCACCCGGCGAACACTGGACACGCCGCGGCGTGATGCCGTCTGATACCGCGCAGCGAGGAACGGACACGATGGTCGGCCCCACGTCAGAAGACTCCACGCCGCCGCCCGCGCCGCAGGAGCAGGCGCCCTCGCTCACGCCCGTCGAGGCCGTGCACGCGTGGCAGGAGCAGGGGCTCTCGGCGACGGCCCTGATGCGCGTGGTGGTGGGCTACGACCGCTGGGAGCTGCCCATCACCGAGCGCTCGTGGCAGGCGATGCGCACCACCAACGCGCCGCCCGAGCCGTGGCTCTACCGCGACGCGCAGGGGCGCTCGCGGCTGTTCCTCTTCAGCGGCCGCGCGGCGTACCGGAGGTACCACGAGGGCGCGAGGGCCGCGCGCGAGCAGCCCTTCACCACGGCGTCGGGCGTGTCGATCTTCACGCGCGACCTGTCGGCGCTCGAGGCCGTGCACCTCGACCCGCTCACCCCCGACGCCCTCACGCTCGGCAAGGACCTCTTCCCCCGGCTCAACGTCGTCGCCGACGCGGTGCGCGTCGAGCGCGCGCTCGTGCAGCTCCGCGGCGGCGCCACGCGCGTCGCGAGCCAGCTCACCGCCGTGCGCGGCTTCCCCGCGTACCACGTGGCCTTCCGCGACACGCCCGAGGGCGCGCGCTTCGCCATCGCGCCCGACCCGCGCAACCGCTACCTCGCCGCGGTCTTCACCCTCAACGACTGCTACGAGGCGTACGCCGCCGAGTCCGACGCGCACAACGAGGGCGCCCCGCTGCGGCGCACCATCCTCAACGGCGAGCAGCTCTTCTCGGAGCTGCTCGACGCGGGGCTCGACGGCATCGTGTTCAACTGCTGCGGCCCCGTCGCCCCCGTGGCCTTCGCGCCGGCCTTCGCGCGCCTCGTGCTCGAGTCTCGCTGAGGATCACTACGGCGCGGTGATCGCGGGCACGGCCTCGCCCGGCGCCGAGGGCACCGCGAGGTACGCGCGCCCCGCGGCGCGGTGACACCCGTTGCAGCCCTCGGCCGCCTCGGCGAAGCCCCGCCTCGCCGCGGCCGCGTCGCGCGCCTCGACCGCGCGCTCGAGCCCTCGCAGGTGCCCTTCGGGATAGGCGCGCGCGAGGGGCGCGAGGTCCGCGGGGGTTCCCTCGGGCGGCGTCGCCTCGGGCAGCTCCTCGAGGTCCTCGTCGAGCTCGTGCAGCGCGTACGCGGCCAGCTCCCAGTTCGGCGCCGCGACGGCGCGGCCGAGCATCTCGAAGCGCCGCCCCACCGAGACCATCACGGGACCGTAGCGCTCGGGCTCCTTCGCGCCCTCGACGCACGCGAAGCGACGGGCCTCGACAGCGATCGCGTCGGGCGCGAAGCCCATCGCGACGAGCGCGCGCACCGCGGGCCGCAGGCTGTCGGTCGTGGTGCAGTACGCGAGGCTCTCGGGGTCGAGCACGACGCGCGTGACGCGGCCGTTCGAACGCTCGACGCGCAGCCCGCCCGCGCTGCGCACCGGCGCGCCGTCGCCCAGCACGGGGTGAACGTACTCGTTGTGCGGCGCGTCGGCGGGCATCGGCGCGACGGCGAGGCGCCGGTCGACGCCCAGCACGAACTTGTAACGGTGGCCCGCGTCGAGCCGCGCGAGGTCCGACGGAGCCGCCGGCCGGAGGATGCGCGAGGGGTCGCCGCCCGACGCGCGCAGGGCCGCGCGCAGCGGCGCGACGTCGACGCGGCACGCGAAGCGAAGGTCGTCGTCGACGGGGGGAGACGGAGGAGACGGGCGGGCGCACGAGGCGAACGCGACCCATCCCAGCACCGCAAGGCCGCGCAGGGGCTGCATGCGGCGCAGGGTATCACCGCGGTGAGTGGCACAGCGCGTCTCACGCGCCGCGCGAGAAGGGCTTGAATCACCGAGGATTTCGTCGTTGGCTTCGCGCTTGCTCATGGGCGCGCGCATGAAGACCCTTCGACCGATCGCTCTCTCGCTCGCGCTCCTGGGCGCGGGCCTCACGGTGGTGCCCGGCGACGCGGGGGCGTGCGGCGGGTGCTTCGCGCCGCCGGGGGCCGCGCAGGTGGTGACCGACCACCGCATGGTGCTCTCGCTCTCGACCGCGCAGACGACGCTGTGGGACCAGTTCCAGTACGCGGGCAACCCCGAGGATTTCTCGTGGATCCTGCCGATCCGGTACACCGACCGCACGCGGGTGCAGCTCGCCAGCGACGACTTCCTCACGCTGCTCACCAACGTGCTGGTGCCCGCGCTCCAGCAGCCCGCGCCGCCGCCCTATCCGCCGGGGTGTACGCCGCCCTTCGACGACGCCGAGCGCGGGGGCTTCGCCGACGCGGGCGTCGCGCTGGACGCGCCCTCGGCCGCCGACACGGGCGTGACCGTGCTGCGCGAGGAGGTGGTGGGCCCCTACGCCGTGGCGATCGTGCGGGGCACGTCGGGCATGGGCCTGCGCGACTGGCTGCGCATGAACGGCTACAGCGTGCCGTCGGCCGTCGAGCCCGTGATCGACTACTACCTCGGGCTCAGCATGGACTTCATCGCCCTGCGCCTGCGCGCGGGCAAGGGCCTCAACCGCATGGTGCCCGTGCGCGTCACGCTCGAGGGCTACCAGCCCAGGCTCCCGCTGCGCATGATCGCCGCGGGCGTGGCCGACCGCGTGGGCCTCTCGCTCACCGTGTTCGCCGAGGCGCGCATCGAGGCGATGAACTTCCCCAACCTCGAGCTCTCCGACGACGACTTCACCTACGACTGGAGCGCGCCCCCGGGCGACTTCTCGGCCCTCTTCGTCGACGCGTTCAACGCCCGCAACCGCGCGATGGGCGAGCGCCTCTGGCTCACCGAGTCGGCCATGCGCCAGGACCGCGCCACCCTCACCTCGCTCGCCCTGCGCCTGCCGCGGCGCACGGGCTTCGACCCCGACGCGGGCGCCATGAGCTCGTCGAGCGCCGTCGACGACGTGGGCGTGGCCTTCGAAGGCATCGGCGCGAACGCCATGGTCACCCGCATGCGCGCCGACCTGCCCGCGCGCGCGCTCGACCGCGACCTCGACCTCGCCGCCAGCGACCGCTCGGAGCGCAACCGCTTCTACCGCTTCGGCCACGAGCTCCACCGCCCGATGTACCAGACCTGCCCGTGGCCCCTCGACGCGGGCGCCGACGTGCCCCGCGCCGCCGTCGACGCGAGCGTCCCCCCCGTCGACTTCGACGGAGGCGCGCCCGTCGACGCGAGCGCCGCCCCGACGCCCGCCACGTCGAGCGGCGGGATCCAGTGCGCCACCACGAGGCCCGGCGCCACCGACGACCGCGCCGCGGCCCTGATCGCTGGCGTCGCGCTCGCGGCGCTGCTCGTCGCGCGCCGGCGGCGCTGACGGTCAGCGCACGAAGACCCAGCCGCGCTCGTGGCGCGCGGCGGTCACCGCGTCGGCGCGGCCCGCCGACACCAGCGCCCCGCGGTAGCCCACGCACCCGAAGCCCACCACGCCGTCGCACGCGGCGCCGATCACCGCGCCGAAGCGGCAGCGCGCCGTGCCCATCGGCGCGCGCACGTTCACGCCCACGCGGTTGCACCCGAGCGAGCCGTCGTAGCCCCAGGGGGAGAGCTCCGACGCGGCGCGCATGCTCAGCGACTCGTCGCCGAGAAAGACCGACTGGGCCGACGCGCCGCCGCGAGGCTCGTCGACGCAGCGCGAGAGCGAGCCCATGCAGAAGCGCATCTCCGAGAGCACCGGCACGTGAAAGAACGCGAGGCTGCGCATCGGGACGTTGCGCGCCGGGTCGGTCACCTCGGGGTGGATCGTGCTCGCGTCGGTCCACGCCTCGGCGTCGAAGCCGAAGGTGCCCGCGGGGGCGTCGGGCACCATGAGCACGAGCGTCCAGCCGCCGCCCTCGGTGGTCATGTCGCAGTACGCGGGGTAGTCGCCGTCGACGCCGCCGTTGAGGGGGTAGACGCCCGTCGGAAGCGACGGCAGGCGACCGTGCAGCTCGGCGCAGCAGACCGCGGCCTCGCACGAGCGGTAGCCGCACGTGAGCCCGAGCCCGCACGCGCGCCCGCACGCGCCGCAGTTCGCCGGGTCGTAGTCGGTGCCCGCCTCGCAGCCGTTCGACGGGTTGCCGTCGCAGTC
>JBDHVF010000455.1:0-6767 GCA_039809605.1 Polyangiales bacterium
CGATCACTGCGGCTCGACGGTGAGCCTCGCGCCCTCGTCGGCGGGGCGCTCGGCGGTGACGCGAAAGCCCATGAGCGCGATGAGCTCGTTGATCGTGCGCACGACGCCCGGGTCGACGCCGCCGTCGCCGCGAACGTCTAGCACGACGCGCCCGTCGCCCTCGCGATGCGCGCGCGACGCCTCGACGATCAGGTGGCCCACCTGCTCGTGCAGGGCGCGGCCGACGCGCGCGATCTCGGCCTCCTTGCGCTGCGCCTCGGCGCGCTCGCGCTGGGCCTCGGCGAGCGCCTCGTAGCGCGCGACCGCGTCGCGGATCGTCGACTGCAACACGTCGGGGTCCCAGGGCTTGCTGAGGTAGCGGTAGACGTGGCCCACGTTGATCGAGTCGATCACGTCGCGGATGTCTGCGTAGCCCGTGAAGAGGATGCGGATCGCCGACGGGTGCTCGCCGCGCGCGTGACGGAGCAGCTCCACGCCGCTCATCCCCGGCATGCGCTGGTCGGTCATCAACACGTGGACCTCCTCGCTCGCGAGGGCCTCCATGCCCTGCCGCGCGTTCGTGGCGCCGAGCACGCGGTACTCCTGCCGGAGTAACTCCTTCACGCTCATCACCACGTCGGGCTCGTCGTCGACGACGAGGATCGTGTGCTTCGGCTTCTTCATCGCGCTCTCCTGGCGAGCGACCGCGGGGTCGCGGCGCACACCTCTCGATTCTACCCCCGCGCTGGTCATTGTGTGCGCGCGTTGGTAGCTTGCGACGGGCGCTCGAATCTGGTCTCTCGCGGCGGCCGCCGCGGCGATCGCCCGACACCGAGGGAGCGACCCGTGTTGAAGCGTGACCAGTGGCTCGATCTCGCCCGCAAGGTCGACTGGGAGCTCTCCTACGTCACCGAGCGCGACGCGTACCCCGAGGAGATCAGCGGCACCCCGTGGCTCCCCCGCGAGGCCTGGCGGGCGTGGGACGAGCCCTACCGCACCAGCTACCGCGAGTACGTCTCGACGCAGCACGCCAAGGAGTCCTCCCTCCGCGCGGTGCGCGACGCCGTCGGCGGCCCGGAGGACTTTCAGCGCCTCGACCCCGCGTGGCGCAACGCGGTGAAGCTCCACGCGGCCACGCTCCCGCTCGCCGAGTTCGCCGCCGTGGTCGGCAACCTCCGCGCGGCCCGCTTCGGCCGCGTGAGCGCGTGGCGCTCGACGGCCCTCTTCGGCGCGCTCGACGAGCTGCGGCACGCGCAGGCCCCGCTGCTCGTGATGCACCCGCTCGTGCGCGTCGACCCGCGCGTCGACTGGACGCACAGGTTCTTTCACACCGACGACTGGGTCGCCATCGCGGCGCGCCACTTCGTCGACGAGCTGCTCCTCGCGTCGAACCCCGTCGAGCTCGCCGTCGCGACCAACTTCGTCTTCGAGACGGGCTTCACCAACCTGCAGTTCATCGGCCTCGCGTCGATGGCGCGGCGCGCGGGCGACCGGATGTTCGAGAAGATGGTGCAGAGCATCCAGACCGACGAGGCGCGCCACGCCCAGATCGGCGGGCCCGTGCTCGAGACCCTCGTCGCCCACGACCGCGAGTACGCGCAGTACCTCGTCGACAAGTGGTTCTGGCGCTCGTGGCACTTCTTCGCCGTGGTCACGGGCTTCGCGATGGACTACCTCACCCCCCTCGCCGACCGCGCCGCGTCGTTCCGAGAGTTCATGGAGGAGTGGGTGCTCGACCAGTTCCTCCGCGCGCTCGACGCCGTCGGGCTCGCGCGGCCGTGGTACTGGCAAGAGTTCCTCGACGCGATCGAGGTCTATCACCACATGGTCTACGTGAGCGCCTACACCTACCGCGCCACGGTGTGGTTCGACCTCGCGCTGCCGGGCCCCGACGAGCGCGCGTGGCTGCGCGAGAAGTACCCCCGCACCTGGCCCATGCTCGACCCGCTCTGGGAGCGCGTCACCGAGCGCTGGCGCCGCGCGGGCCCCGGCGTCGAGTGGTACACCCACGGCGCCACGCCCGTGGGCTTCTGCGACCTCTGCCAGCTCGTGCTGTGCGGCGGCACGCCCGAGCGCAACACCGCCGAGACGCTCACCCACGAGGGGCGGCGCTACGTCTTCTGCTCCGAGCCCTGCCGCTGGATCTTCACCCGCGAGCCCGCGCGCTACGCGGCGCACCGCGGCGTGGTCGCGCGCATCCTCGCGGGCGAGGCGCCGGCCAACCTCATCTCGCTCGTCACCGACTACTTCGGCCTCGCCCGCGACGAGCAGGGCAAGGACGTCCTCGGCGGCGACTACCCCTGGCTCTCGCCCGACGCCGGGCGGTGAGGAGGCTCCCATGCTCGTGCCGCTCTACGGCTTTCTCCGCGGCGACTCCCTCGGGCTCGTGGTGCTCGTGCACGACCACCAGCGGGTGCGCGAGGTGGCCGCCGCGCTCCAGTCCGCCGCCGCGCCGCGCGTCGCGCCCGCGGCCTCGGGGGCGGTGTACTTCGACGGCCGGCGCCTCGACCCCGACGCGACCGTGGCCGAGGCGGGCCTCGCGGCGCTCGACCGCGTCGACGTGATCCCGGAGGGCGACGATGACGTCCGCGCGCGTGCCTGAGGCCGACGACCTGCTCGACGGCGAGATGTGCGGCGCCGTCGTCGACGGCGCGAAGGTGCTCGTGGCGCGCCTCGACGGGCGCCTCTACGCGTACGACGACCGCTGCCCGCACCTCGGGGTCGCGCTGAGCGAGGGCGCGCTCGAGGGCGGCGTCATCACGTGCCGCGCGCACCACTACCAGTTCGACGCGCGCACGGGCCTCGGCGTGAACCCGCGCACCCTCTGCCTGCGCGCGTGGCGCGTCGAGCGCGACGGCGGCGAGGTGTGGGTCGACCGCGACGAGGTGCCGGCGTGACGCCCTCGCGCGACCGCGTGGGGCCCGTGCTCGAGGCGGGCGAGAGCGCCGCGGCCGTCGTCGCCGCGATCGAGGAGCTCAACGCCGACGTCGAGGTGCAGGACCGCGGCGCGTACCTGCGCGTGCTCGCGCCGGGGCGCTGCGTGGTGACGCGCGAGGCGATCGCGCGCGCGGGCGCCGCGGGCTTTCGCCTGCCCGGCGACCTCGAGCGCATCATGCCGTCGTTCAAGGGCAGGTTCGCGGTGAGCGACGACGAGGCGTCGTGGGAGGCATAGGCCGTGACGAAGGCGCGCACGTGGTGGAACCTCCGCACGCTCGGGCGCAAGCCCGACGACTACGACGTCGCGACGACGGGCCTGCTCTACTACCCGCGCCGCGGCTTCGCGGTGCAGACGCCCGTCGAGCGGTGGTACCGCGCGCACCAGGCGGGCTCGGCCCTGCGGTGCCGCGACTGGGACGCCTTCCGCGACCCGCGCGCCACCACCTACGCGTCGTACGTGGCGCTCCAGAACGAGCGCGAGACCTTCGTCGACGGGCTCCTCGAGTCGGCCGACGAGACGGGCACCGACGCGCGCCTCGACCCCGCGTGGCTCGACGCCCTCGAGGGGCTCCTCGGGCCCGCGCGCTTCCCGTTTCACGGGCTCCAGATGGTCGCGGCGTACGCGGGCTCGATGGCGCCCGGCGGGCGCGTCGTGGTGGCGTGCGCGCTCCAGGCCGCCGACGAGATGCGCCGCGTGCAGCGCTTCGCCTACCGCACGCGGCAGCTCCAGGAGGTCGCGCGCGGCTTCGGCGACGGCGCCCGCGGCGCGTGGGAGCGCGACCCCGCGTGGCAGCCCCTGCGCGAGCTCGTCGAGCGGCTGCTCGTGACGTGGGACTGGGGCGAGGCCCTCGCGGCGCTCAACCTCGCGGTCAAGCCGCGCCTCGACGGGCTCTTCATGCTGCACCTCGGCGAGCTCGCGCGCGCCTCGGGCGACGACGTGCTCTTCCGCGCGCTGCGGGCCCTCTACGAAGACTGCGCGTGGCACCTCGCGTGGACGCGCGCGCTCGTCACCACCCTGGTCGCCGACGACCCGGCCAACGCGCGGGCCCTCGCCGCGTGGCTCGACCGCTGGGCACCGCGCGCCCGCGCCGCGGTCGAGGCGCTCGCCCCGGCGTTCGATCGGGTGCCCGGCGCGACGCCGCTCGCGGCGCTCGTCGAGCGGCTGGAGCGCGACGACCGAGAGCGCCGCGCGTCGCTGGGCATCGCCAACGAGGAGGGGCTCGGATGAATCACGTCGGTCGCCTCGCGCTCGACCCCGCGGAGGTGCTCTCGCTCCTGAGCGCCGTGGGCGACCTCGCGTTCGAGCTCGGCCCCGAGGGGGAGTTCCTGGGCTTCGCGGGCGCGCGCTCGCTGCTCGACGCGCCGCACGAGGCCCTGCTCGGCAGGCGCCTGGTCGAGACGCTCCCGCCCGAGGCCGCCGCCGCGGCCGCGCGCGCGCTCGCGGAGGTGTCGCGCCGACGGGCCGCGGCGTCGTTCGAGTACTCGGTGCCCGCGCCGCAGGGCCCGCGCCACTTCGAAGCGCGCGTGGCGCCCGCGGGCGACGGCCGCGCCTTCGTGATCGTGCGCGACGTGCAGACCCGCTGGCAGGCCGAGGAGCGGCGCCGCGAGAGCGAGGCGCGCTTCAGGGTGATGGCCGACCACGCGCCGGTGCTCCTGTGGATGGCGGGCACCGACGGCGAGTGCGACTTCTTCAACCACGCGTGGCTCGAGTTCACCGGGCGCGCGATGGAGCAGGAGGTCGGCGTCGGCTGGGCGTCGGGCGTGCACCCCGAGGACTTTCAGCGCTGCATGGACAGCTACCTCGCGGCCTTCGTCGAGCGCAGGGCCTTCCGCATGGAGTACCGCCTGCGCCGGGCCGACGGCGCGTACCGGTGGATCCTCGACCAGGGCACGCCCCGGTACGCCCCCGACGGCGCCTTCGAGGGCTACATCGGCTCGTGCGTCGACATCACCGACTCGAAGGAGTCGGCCGCCGAGGTGCTGCGGCTCAACGCCGAGCTCGAGGCCAGGGTGCAGCAGCGCACCGCGCAGCTCGCCGAGGCCGTGCGCGTGGCGCGCGAGGCCAACGCCGCGCTCCAGCGGACGCAGAGCGCCCTCGTGCAGCGCGAGAAGCTCGCGGGCCTCGGGCAGATGGTCGCGGGCGTGGCGCACGAGATCAACAACCCCCTCGCGTTCGTGACCAACAACCTCGCGGTGGTGCGCAGGGACTGCCGCGCGCTCACCGACGTGGTGACGGCGTACCGCGAGGGCGAGGCGGCGCTCGAGGCCGCGCGGCCCGACCTCGTGGCGCGCGTGCGCGAGATCGACGAGGAGGCCGACCTCGCGCACGTCGTCGGGGTGCTGCCCGACCTCATCGCGCGTACGCACGAGGGGCTGCGGCGCATCCAGCAGATCGTGAAGGACCTGCGCGACTTCGCGCGCCTCGACGAGGGCGAGGTGCACGAGGCCGACCTCAACGAGGGCGTCGTGGCGACGGTGAACATCATCGCGGGCGCCGCGCGCGAGCGCGAGGTGCGCGTCGAGCTCGACCTCGGCGAGCTCGCGCCCGTGACGTGCTACCCCGCGAAGATCAACCAGGTGGTGATGAACCTCCTCTCGAACGCCGTCGACGCCTCGCCCGAGGGGTCGACCGTGGTGGTGCGCACGCGCCCCGAGGGAGACGGCGCGCGCATCGAGGTGATCGACCGCGGCGCGGGCATCGACCCGGCGATCCAGGGCAGGATCTTCGACCCGTTCTTCACCACCAAGCCGCCGGGCGCGGGCACGGGGCTCGGCCTCTCGATCAGCTACGGCATCGTGCAGGACCACGGCGGCGCCATCGAGGTCGACTCGGCGCCGGGCCGCGGCGCGCGCTTCGCCGTCACGCTCCCGCGGCGCCCGCCGCCCCGCGCGCGCGCCTCGGAGCGCCCGCGCGCCTCGGACGCCGAGGGCTGACGACCGCCCCGTCGACCGCTACACCCGCGGTGGTGCGTGTGTTATCAGCGCACGCCATGAACGTGCCCCTCCCCTCGCCCGCCGACCTGTCGCCGCTCGAGGTCTCGCGCATCCTCGACGTCGCGCTCGCCGAAGACCTCGCCGCCGGCGACCTCACCACGCGCGCCGTGGTGCCGCCCGACGCCGTCGCGCGCGGCGAGTTCGTCACCCGCGAGCCCCTGGTGGTCGCCGGCCTCGCGGTGGCCGCGCTCGTGTTCGCGCGCGTCGACCCCCGCGTGACCTTCACCGCGCTCGTGGCCGACGGCGCGCACCTCGACGCCCGCGCCGCCGTGGCGCGCGTCGAGGGCCCCGCCCACGGCGTGCTCACGGGCGAGCGCGTGGCGCTCAACCTCCTGCAGCGCATGTGCGGCGTCGCGACGCGCACGCGCGATTTCGTGGCGGCCGTGCCGCGCGGGGCGACCACGCGGGTGACCGACACGCGCAAGACCACGCCCGGCCTGCGCGCGCTCGAGCGCTACGCCGTGCGCATGGGCGGCGGGCACAACCACCGCAACGACCTCGGCTCGGGCGTGCTCATCAAAGACAACCACGTCGCCGTGTGCGGCGGCGTGCGCGCGGCCATCGAGCGCGCGCGCATGGCGGCGCCCCACACCGTGCGCGTCGAGTGCGAGGTGCAGAGCTTCGAGGAGCTCGACGAGGCCCTCGCCGCGGGCGCCGACGTGGTCATGCTCGACAACTTCGACGACGCCATGACCCGCGCCGCGATGGAGCGCGTCGCGAAGGCCTCGCCGCGCCCCCTCGTCGAGGTCTCGGGCGGGGTGAAGCTCGAGCGCGTCGCGGCGCTGGCGGCGATGGGCGTCGACATCATCTCCGTGGGCTCGCTCACGCACGGCGCCCGCGCCATCGACATCGGCCTC
>JBDHVF010000456.1:0-6759 GCA_039809605.1 Polyangiales bacterium
GTGCGCGCTCCAGAAGAAGGGCACCGCGTCGAAGCGCTCGCGCGCGCCGAGGATGTTGCGCGCCGCGACCTGTCCCTGCCGCTGCGCCACCGCCCAGTGCTCGACGCGCACCCGCTCGCCCACGCGGGGGTCGGGGTAGCGCGCGGCGTCGCCCGCGGCGTAGACGTGCGCCGCGCTCGTCGCGAGGTGCTCGTCGACCACCACGCCGCGGTCGACCGCGAGCCCGGCGGACTCGGCGAGCGCCGTCGCGGGGCGCACCCCCACGCCCACGACGACCAGGTCCGCCGAGACCTCGGCGCCGCTCGCGAGCACCACGCGGTCGGGCTCGATGCGCGCCGCGGTGGTGCCGAGGTGAAAGACCACGCCGTGCTCCTCGTGGACGCGCCGCACGAGGTCGCCCACCGCCGGGCCCACGACGCGCTCGAGCGGGCGCGCCTCGGGGGCGACCACGTGCACCGCGAGCCCCCGCGCGCGGAGCGACGCGGCGACCTCGAGCCCGATGAAGCCCGCGCCGATCACCACGGCGGTCTTCGCCTTCGCCGCGGCGTCGATGATCGCGCGGCTGTCGGCGAGCGTGCGCAGGTAGCGCACGTGCGGCGCGTCGGCGCCGGGGACGTTGACGCGCACCGGGTCGGCGCCCGTGGCGAGGAGCAGCGCGCCGTACGCGACGCGCTCGCCGCCCTCGAGCGTCACCTCGCGCGCGGCGGTGTCGAGGCCCGTCACGCGCGCGCCGAGGCGCAGGGTGATCCCGTGCTCGCGGTAGAACTCCTCCGGGCGCAGCGGGATCCACTCCTCCTGCGCGGTGCCCGCGAGGTAGTCCTTGGAGAGATTGGGACGGTCCACCGGCCCGTCGCGGTCGGCGCTGAGCATGGTGACGGGGCCGTCGTACCCCGCGCGCCGCAGCGCCTCGGCCGCCGCGCTCGCGGCCGCGCCGCCGCCCACGATCACCACCGACGAGGGCGACTCCTTCGGGCGCGCGGGCGCCGGGGCGTCGCGCTTCGACGTCACGTGGATGCGGTCGCCGCAGGCCTCCACGCGCCAGCACGTCACGGGGTTGAGCGCCGGGGCGCGCTCGGCCTCGCCCGTGCGCAGGTCGAAACACGCGTGGTGCCACGGGCAGCGCACGGTGCCGTCGACCACGAGCCCCTCGGAGAGCGGCGCGCCGTAGTGGGTGCAGCTCGCGCCGATCGCGAAGACCTCGCCGTTCGACCGCACGACGAGCACCGCCTCGCCCTGCGCGTGACCCACCAGCGATCCGCCCTCGGGCACTTCGCTCGCCGCGACGCCCGCCTCGAGGTCGGGGCCTTCGAGCGCCTCGGGTGCGCCGCTCACGATCTAGCCCTCTCGTCGATCGTGTCGGGGGCGGTGAGAGCGGAGATCGGGGTGATGGTCATCGGCTGCTCCTCCCGCGCTCGCGGCGCGGCGTGTGGTGGCTCGTGCGCGAACGGAGTCGGCGCTTGCGAAAAGGTTCCCGCGCGAGTGATCGGGTCACGCCGCCCGCACGATCAGCCCCTGGTCGTTGTACCTCGGGCTGCCGACGCGGCCGTCGACGGGCCAGACGTCGAGCGCGTCGTCGGGGCACGCGCGCAGGAGGTACCGCAGGCTCGACACCTCGGTGTCGGGCGCGATCCAGCGCACGGCGCCGGCCTCGTCGAGCACCACGGGCATGCGGTCGTGAACGGCCCCGGCGATCGCGTTGGGCGCGCACGTCACGATCGAGCACGTGCGCAGCTCCTGGCCCGTGGAGGGGTCCTTCCATGCGTCCCACAGCCCCGCGAGCGCCAGGAGCTCGCCGCGCGCGCCGTGGAACCAGTGCGGCACCTTCGCGCCTCCCTCAGCTTTCCACTCGTACCAGCCCGTGACCACCACGAGGCACCGGCGCTTCTTGAACGCCTCGCGGAACGCCGGCCGCTCGGCCACCGTCTCCGCGCGCGCGTTGATGCACTGCGCGGCGATCTTCGCGTCGCGCGACCAGCGGGGCACCAGCCCCCAGCGCATCACGCGCAGCGCGCGCCGCCCGTCGCGCAGCCCCACCACGGGGATCGGCTGCGTCGGCGCGATGTTGTAGCTCGGGGTCCACAGCTCGCTGTCGCTGATGTCGGCGCCCATGCGCTCCGCGATGCGCCGCGCCTCCTGCTCGTTCGTGGCTCTGCCGCACATGGACGGAATCGTTGCAGGGGCGCGAGGGCCCGCGCGAGAACGCGGCGCCGTTCGCGGGCGCATCGCAGGAGCTCCCGATGAGCGTCGGGTGCCCCGCTCGGCGACGCGAGGTGCGCCTTCGGCGACGCGAGGTGCGCCCTCGGCGACGCGAGGTGCCCGCTCGGCGACCTGAGGTGCACCCTCGGCGACGCGAGGTGCCCGCTCGGCGACGTGAGGTGTGTGATTTTCGGACGCTGGGTGCAGATTCCCGACGCGGTGGGGCGTTCGGAGCTCGTGGGCGAAGTGAGACCAGCCGCGGCTCCGCGGAGCCGCGGCGCATTCGCGACGCTGGCAGCGTTCGAAGCGCAGTTCGATCGCGGCGCTGGCAGCGAGAGGCCAGCCGCGGCTCCGCGGAGCCGCGGCGCATTCGCAACGTCGTCGGCGAGCGTGCGACGCAGCGCGCGACCCACGCCGCCAGCGTCGCGAGCGAACCGCGCTTCGAGCGCAGCTATATCGGCACGATGGGGAACACACCCTCTGGAACAACGCCGCCGTTCTCGATACGTTCGTGGGCGCAGGAGCTCTGCGGTGGCGAATCCGACGGGGGACGTGCGGCGACGGCTCGAACAATACGCGGCGAACCCCGGCTGTGAAGCCAACGTGAGGGCCGCGCAGCGCGGGATCGCGATGCGAGACGTCGCCACGAAGCTCGGCCTCGCGCCCGTGTTCGGCCAGTCGCCCTTCGCGCTCCAGCGCGGCGTGACCTTCGAACGCACGCTCTTCGAAGACGACGCGACGCCCCTGCGACGCGCGCTCATCGAACGCAAGGTGCTCCCCGCCAACGCGGGCGGCTTCGTCGACCTGCGGATCCGTCAGGGAGGCGGCGTCATGCGCTCGCTCGAAGAGTCCGCCGGTGCCTTCGAGCGCTTCTTGCGCGACGCCGCGCGCGCCACCGGAGACCCTCGGATGCAACTGCCCACCCTCGTCGCGGGCGCGGCGCTCCGTGCGCCACGCGAGGTGATGGGCGGCCTGCTCGCCATCGACGTGCTCACCGTGCACCCGCAGCCGCGGCCCGCGCCCATCACCCTGCGCGTCGGCGAGGTGAAGGTGTACCCCGACCGCGGAGGCTTCACCGACCCCGCGCAGCTCGCGTCGGCGCGCGCGCAGGCTGGGCTCTACGTGTACGCGCTGAGGCACTTCGTCGAGTCGCTCTCGCTCGCGAGGGACCTGCTCGTGGCCGACGACGGCTTCCTCGTGCTCGCGCGCCCCGCGTCGAACCAGCCCTCCGTGCGCGCGGGCGAAGACCTCACCTGGCAGGCCGCTCGCGCGCGCGAGCTCTTCGCGCAGCTCCACGAGCTCCCCGAGACCCCGGCGGCGGGTGCCAGCCTCGAGGCCGTGATCGACGCCCCCAAGCGCTACGGCGACGTGTGCCTCTCGTTCTGCGAGCTGGCCGACCACTGCCGCGCCGAGGCGCTTGCTCGGGGCCTCCCCGCGCCCCTCGGTGAAGACCTCGCGCGCTTCCTCGGCGCGCTCACGCTGCACCGCGCGCTCGAACTCCTCGGGGGTGCCGCGCCGCGCGACGACGCAGAGACCGACTTCGTACGGAGGGCACGTTGAACCCGCTCGTCGAACGCTTGCGGGCGTGGGAGCAGGGGCGACCGCTCCCCACGACCGAGACCCTGCTCCTTCCGCGCGCGCCCGACGCCGAGCGCCTCGTGCTGGCCTTCGTGCGCATGGGGGGCGAGTCGTCGCCGTGGGGCGTCGCGATCGGGCGGCCCGACGCGCCGCCCCGGATCTTCACCGCGCCCGATCCCCGCAACCGTGACGCCCACGCGGCCTTCGTCCTGTCGTTCGCCGACGAGCTGCTCGCGCACGTGGGCCACCCCCTGCACCTCGCGGGCGCGGCGCTCGCGTCGGGGGAGCGCGTCTTCCCCGCGCAGGCGCTTCGGGCGCGGCAGCTCTGGGTGCCGGGCTCCACGCACGTCGAGATGCTCCACCTGCTCGACTTCCGCTACACTCTCGCGGCGACGGGCGACGAGGCGACGCTCAAGAAGCTCAGGGCCTTCGGCCGCGCGTCGGGGTGGCTCTTTCGCGAGTCGACGCGGCCGGGGCAGGTGCGCGTACATGACGCGACGGCGCGGCTCCGCGAGGCGTTCACCTTCCCCGCCGAGCCCACGCGACAGCTTCACCTCGGCTACCTGCTCGCGTGGATGGGCGAGGGGACGGGCGCCGAGCGCGAGGCGCGCGCGCGCGACGCCGAGCGAGCGTCGGTGGGCGTCACCCTCTCGCCCGAGCTCGAACGTGAGCGCCTCGAAGCGCTCGTGCGAAGGTTCCACGACGACCGCGACGACGCGAAGCACGAGGCCGCGCGGGAGATCCACGCCACGCTCGCGGCCGAGCTCGAGGCGCGGTGGGCGCTCACGGTAGAGGCGCTCCGCGCGCTCGACCGCGACCCTCGCGCGCAGAACCCGCAGCTCGACGCCGTGCTCGACCTCGGCCTCGACGAGTGCCAGTACCAGTACTGGCAGCACGAGGCGCGAGGGCTACACGCCGACCTCTCGCCCGAGGAGCGCCGCGCCCTCGGCTCGCACCCCGAGACCGACTTCGCGCCCGCCCGCGCCGCCGCGCGGTACTTTCAACACCTGCACGCGTGGGAGGTCGCCTCGAACGAGCTCGTGCACGGCGACCGCGTGCTCCTCGAGCGGAGCCTCGACGCGGGCGACGGGTTCACCGGCACCGTCATCGCTGCCGGCCGCGCCGACAACGCCCGCAGCGGCCCCGTGCGCTGGACCGTGCGCTGCCCCGCCGACGAGAGCCTGCGGCTCCGCGAGGAGTCGAAGGTCTGCCTCGTCGGCGCCCGCAAGCGCGCGGGCGTGGTGCTCTCGGTCGAGACGCGCGACGACGGCCGGGTGATCGTGGTCGAACTCGACGACGGGCTCACGCGGCGCGCGGTGCCCTCGCTCCCCGAGGCGCACGACACGGCCTGGGTCGGACGGACCGTGACCTTCCTCGACCGCGGCGCGGTGGGCATCTCGCAGCGCAAGAGCATCTTCGTGCGCAGCGCCGACGGCCCCGGCGCGTGGCTCACGCACGCCGCGCCGCTGCCCGAGCCCTCGCCCGCGGGCCTCGTGCGGCCCGACCTCGTCGAGCTCGTGAAGGGGCTCCAGTGAGCGCCGCGCGACAGGCCCTCCAGGCGAAGCGCGACGCCGTGCTCCAGCGCGTGCTCGCGCACGTCGAGTCGAACCAGTCGCTCCTGGTGCTCAGGGCGCCGCCGGGCTCGGGCAAGACCTACGTCACCACCCGCGCGGTCGCCCTCGCGCGGCACCGCGGGCGCCGCGTCGCCGTCGCCGCGCAGACCAACGCGCAGGCCGAGGACCTCTGCGCGCGCATGGCGAAGGACTTCCCGCGCTTTACCGTGCACCGCTGGGCCTCGGCGGGGCGCAGGGAGCGCCCCCTCGGCGCGTCGGTGCGCTGGCACCGCGGGAGGGATCTTCCGCAGGGGCCGTGCATCGTCGTGAGCACGAGCGCGAAGTGGGGCACCTCGGACCTCGACGGTCAGGAGCCCTTCGACGCCCTCTTCGTCGACGAGGCGTGGCAGCTCTGCTGGGCCGACTTCATGCTCTTCGGCGCCGTGGCGTCGCGCTTCGTGCTGGTGGGCGACCCCGGGCAGATCCCGCCGGTGGTGCCCATCGACGTGTCGCGCTGGCAGACCTCGCGACGCCCGCCGCACGTGCCCGCGCCCGAGGTGATCTTGCGAGACCGCACGCTCCCCACGGTGCGCGTCGAGCTGCCGGTGAGCACCCGGCTGCCGCACGACACCTGCGCGCTCGTGCGGGCGTTCTATGACTTCGGCTTCGAGTCGTGGGCCGCGCCGGGGGAGCGTCGCGTCGCGCTCCCGACGGGCAACGGCGACGGTCAGCCCGTCGACCGCGCGCTCGAATCGCTCGCCTCGGGCACGGCGACGCTCTTCACGCTCCCGACGCCCGCTGGCGGCGCTCCCCTCGAAGAGGACCTCGACGTCGCGCGCGCCGCCGCCGCGCTCGCCCGCCGCGCGCTCGCGCGCCACGCGTCGGTGGTCACCGAGGAGGGCGAGCGCTCGCTGCGCCCCGAGGACATCGGCGTCTCGGCCACGCACCGGGTGATGAACACGCGCGTGGTCGACGCGCTCGGCGACCTCGCGGGCAAGGTGCGCGTCGACACGCCCGAGCGCTGGCAGGGCCTCGAGCGCCCGCTGATGATCGCGGTGCACCCGCTGTCGGGCGTGACGCAGCCGGGCGTCTTCGACCTCGCCACCGGGCGCCTCTGCGTGATGGCCTCGCGCCACACCGCGGGGCTGGTGATCGTGTCGCGCGACCACGTGGGCACGACGTTGCAGCAGACGCTCCCGCGCGCCGAGCAGTGCCTCGGGCAGCGCGATGAGGCGGGCCGCGGCCGCGCGCAGCACCGCGCGGTGTGGGAGCAACTGCACGCGAGCGGGCGGGTGGTGCGGGGGTAGGCCGAGGAGGGCGACTCCGGGGTGCTGTCCTAAGTAAGACACCGCGGGCCTGGGTCTGGCAGCGCCCCAGGTAGACGAACCGCAGAGGCGCAGAGAGCGCAGAGGCTGGAATGGAAAGGGCTTGG
>JBDHVF010000457.1:0-6749 GCA_039809605.1 Polyangiales bacterium
AGGCCGAGGCCGCCGCGCCCGCCGAGGGCGCCGAGACCGCCGCCCCGGCGCCCGCCGAGGGAGAGAAGGCCGAGCGGGGTGAGAAGCACGGGCGCGACAAGAAGAAGCCCCAGCGCTTCTCGCGGCTGCCCGAGGGCACGCCGCGCGTCGAGCTCTCGCGCCGCGCGATCGAGGTCGACCCCTGGGCCGAGGTGCACAAGCGCTATCCGCCGGGCAGCGTGCACAAGGGACGCGTCGCGCGCATGCAGCCCTTCGGGGCCTTCATCGAGCTCGAGAAGGGGGTCGACGGCCTCCTGCACGTGAGCGAGATCGACAACGACGGCCGCCGCGTGCAGCACCCCAACGAGGTGCTCAAGGAGGACCAGGAGGTCACCGTGCGCGTGGCCCGCGTCGACAAGGGCCAGCGGCGCATCGCGCTCGCGCTCCTGCCCGAGGGCGTCACCGAGGAGCAGGTGAAGAAGTCGATCACGCCCAGGCCCGGCATGATCGTGACGGCGAAGATCACCGACCACGACACCTTCGGCGTGTGGGCGCAGATCGAGGGCGCCTTCGGCAAGGTCGGCCGCGGGTTCATCGCGCCGCCCGACAGCGCGCAGCCGCGCGGCACCGACCTGCGCAAGGCCCTGCCCGTGGGCACCGACGTGAAGGTCAAGATCGTCGAGATCGACCGCGGGCGCCTCAAGCTCTCGATCCGCGCCGCCCTTCAAGACGAGGAGCGTCAGGCCTACCGCGCCTACCAGCAGCAGGCCAACGCCACCAGCGTCGGCGTCAGCCTCGCCGACAAGCTCCGCAAGCTGAACCTCCCCACCCGCGGCTGACCGGGCGGCGCCCGTGAGAGCCCTCGCGCTCGCGCTCTGCGCCGTGGCCTGCCGCGTGCGCCACGGCGGCGCGGCCTCTCCGAGCGACGACCGCCCACCGCCCGCGCGCGACGTCTCGCGCGCCGTCGAAGCCCCCGCGCCCGCGAGCCCTGCCCCTGTGCCCGCGGCGTGGTGCTGGCGCGCGCGCCCCCGCGCCGACGTGCGCGCCATCGACGCCCGCGGCGCCGTGTGGTCGGTGCGCGCGGGCCGCGTCACCGACGAGTCGCGCGGGGTGATCGAGGCGCTGCCGGGCGAGATCCCCTGCCAGCAGCGCGGCGCGTGGGCCATGGAGTTCGCGCGCGGCGCGGCCTTCCTCGTGGCCGACTCGCGGCTCTACGTGCGCGCGCCGGGCGCCGCGGGCTTCGCCGTCACGCCCCTCTGCTCCGACGTGACGGGCGCCCCGTGGTCGCAGCGCGCCGCGGGCGGATGGTCGTTCGTGAGCCACCGCGGCGCCCCGGTCGAGCCCACGCTCATGCTCACGCGCGCGCCCGCGGGCGACACGGGCTGGTTCGCCGTCACGGGCCTCGACGACACGACCCGCGCGGCGGTGCTCGACGCGAGCGACTCGTTCGTGGCCCTCTCGGGCGGCGGCCACCTCGTCTTCGTCGACCGCGTGAACACCGTCGCGGGGGCCGTGTTCGCCGCGCAGGACGAGCGCTTCGACGGCCTCACGCGCACCGCCGCGGGCATCGTGGCGTGGCGCGACGACCCTCACGGCGCGCGCGCCCTCGTGTTCGCCGAGTCGGCCGCGGGGCCCTTCACGCGCGTCGACGGGCGCCGGCCCGAGGGCCCACCCGCGCGCGCCGTGCTGCGCGTCGACCTCGCGCGCTTCGTGGCCGTGACCGACGCGTCGGTCGAGCTCTCGACCGACCGCGGCGCGCGCTTCGAACGCGTGCTCTCGGTCGCGGCAGACGATGGCGGTGACGGGTCTCCGCTCGCGCGCCCGTCGGTGGGCTGGCTCGCCGGGCAGCGCCTCGCGGTGGCCGCCGTCGGCGGCGTGGCGTCGGAGTCGTGCGCGGAGTGACGCCGTGGAGGTGACCGACCACGACGCGGTGATCCTCGGCGGCGGCCCCGCGGGGAGCGTGACGGCCGCGCTGCTCGCGCGCGCGGGCGCCGACGTGGTGGTGCTCGAGCGGGCGCGCTTCCCGCGCTACCACCTCGGCGAGTCGCTCGCGCCCATGTCCCTCGCGGTGCTCGAGAACCTCGGCCTGCGCGACGCGCTCGACGCGCGGTACATCCGCAAGTACGGCGTGCGCTTCATGGACTGCCGCACCGGCCGCCAGCAGCGCTACGACTACACCGAGGCCGCCGCGGGCGACGGGCTCTACGCCTGGCAGGCGCCCCGCGCGGACTTCGACGCGAGGCTCCTCGCGCGCGCCAGGGAGCTCGGCGCCGACGTGAGAGAGGGCTGCGCGGCCGAGGACGTGCTCTTCGAACACGGCCGCGCCGCGGGCGTGCGCGCGCGCTGCGAGGGCGAGGCCGTGGGCTTCACCGCGCGGGTGGTCGTCGACGCCACGGGCCACGACGCGCTGCTCGCGACGCGCCTCGGGCACCGCGCGGCCGTGGCGGGGCTCGACCGCACCGCGCTCGCGGCCCACTACCAGCACGTCACGCGCGCCACCGACGACACCGAGGGCGACCTCGACGCCGTGCTCTTCCCCCACGGGTGGGTGTGGAACGTGCCGTTCCTCGGCGACGTGAACTCGGTGGGCGCGGTGTGCAGCGCCACGTGGATGCGCGCGCGCGCCCGCGGCGAGTCGCTCGAGGCGTTCTTCGGCCGCACCCTCGACGACGCCCCCATCGCGCGCGCGATGCTCTCGCCCGCCACGCGCCTCACGCCCGTGCGCGCCGTGGCCGACTTCGCGCACCGCGCCACCGCGCGCGCGGGCGACGGGTGGCTCCTCGTGGGCGACGCCGCGGGCTTCTTCGACCCGCTCTTCTGCGCGGGCACGCACCTCGCCATCGCGGGCGCCGCCGAGGCCGCCGCGGCGGTGCTCCGGTGCCTCGCCGACGGCGACGTCTCGGCCCGGCGCTTCGACCGCTACGCCGCCCGCATGGACCGCGCGATGGACCTCTACCAGGGCCTCACGCAGGCCCTCCACGCGGGCGACCTCACCGACGCGCTCTTCGAAGCGCGCACGCGCTCGGCGCGCCAGCCCCTCGCCGCCGTGCTCGCGGGCGACGTGTTCGGCGACGACCCGCCGTGGCGCGCCGCGCTCCGTGCGCGATTTCCACCGCGGTAGCCGCCGCGGCGCTTTCGTCGACAGCCGCCGCGCGACGCGCTACGACGCGTCTCCCCTGATGGCGCGCCTCGGTGACATACGCGACGAGCTCTCGGGCGAGTGGGGCCCGACGCTCTCGCTCGCCGGCCCCGTCATGCTCGGCTACCTCGGCATGATGCTCATGGGCATCGTCGACACGGTGATGGTCTCGTCGCTCGGCCCCGCGGCCGTGGGCGCCGTGGGCGTGGGCGCGTCGGTCGCGGGCGTGGGCTTCCTCTTCGGCCTGGGCCTGCTGCTCGGCATCGACCGCCAGGTGGCCGTGGCGCACGGCGCCGGGCGCCCCGACGACGTCGCCCGCGCGCACGCCCACGGCCTCGCGCTCGGCCTCGCCGCGTCGCTGCCCGTCGTCGCCCTGCTCGAGCTCGCCGCGGGCCGCCTCGCGCGCTTCGGCGTCGCGCCCGAGCTCGTGCCCCTCGCCGCGTCGTGGCTGCGCGTGGCCGCGTGGAGCCTCGTGCCCGCCCTCGTGTTCACCGCCGCGCGCCAGAGCCTCCAGGCGCTCGGCGACACGCGCGCCGCGACGGCCATCCTGCTGCTCGCCAACGTGGTCAACGCGTTCTTCAACGCGGCGCTCATCCACGGCCGCTTCGGCTTCCCCGCGCTCGGCATCGCGGGCAGCGCGTGGGCCACGCTCGCCGCGCGCACCTTCACCGCCGTCGCCCTCCTCGCGTGGAGCGTCTACCGCGGCCCCGACCTGCGCTCCCTCGAACGCAGGCTGCACTGGCCGACGCTGCGCGAGCTCTTGAGACTCGGCGGCCCCGCGTCGGTGCAGCTCGTGTTCGAGGGCGGCGTGTTCACGCTCGCCACGCTGCTCTGCGCGAGGCTCGGGGCGACCTCGGCCGCAGCCCACAACGTCGCGCTCCAGGTGTCGAGCTTCACGTTCATGATCCCGCTCGGCGTGAGCGCCGCGGGCACCGTGCGCGTCGGCAACGCGCTCGGCCGCGGAGACCTCGAGGCCGCCGCGCGCGCGGGCTGGACCGCCGTGGCCCTCGGCGCGGGCTTCATGGCGCTCTCGGGCGTGGCGCTGCTCACCGCGTCGGGGCCCATCGTGTCGCTCTTCGGCCTCGACGCTCCGTCGGCCTCGCTCGCGCGCACGCTGCTCTTCTGCGCCGCCCTCTTTCAGCTCTTCGACGGCAGCCAGGTGACGCTCTCGGGCGTGCTCCGGGGGTCGGGCGACACCGTCGCGAGCATGGCCGCGAACCTCGTGGGCCACTGGTTCGTGGGGCTGCCCGTGGGCTACACGCTGGCCTTCGTGGCGGGCTACGGCGCCGTGGGCCTGTGGGCGGGCCTGGCGACGGGGCTCTGCTCGGTCTCGATCGCCCTGCTCACGCTCTGGCGACGTCGCATCGGGCGCATCGTGCGAGGGGAGATCCGCGCGGTGCCCGCCGAGGGGCACTGACCTCAGCGGCAGAGCCAGATGCCCGCCGAGAGCAGGAGCCGCCGCGCGAGGTGGGAGCCCCCCCTTCGGCGGCGGGAAGACCCGCGGCAGAAGGAGCGCGAGCACCCACCGCCCACGCGATGGAGAAGAACGGCTGCACGCCGCCGAGCGCCCAGACGAGCGCCCCCGCGCGTCATCGGCGTCACCACCGAGTGGCTCCAGCGCACGCTGTGAGCGACGCCCGCTCGTCGCCTCTCACCCCAGGCGGTACGAGATGGCCCTGTCCTGCGTGAGCCTCACGAGGCGCTCGAGCGTGGCGGGCAGCTCGCGCACGCTCTCGATCACGTGCGTCGAGGGGTAGCGCCGCAGCGTCGCGGCCGTGTGCGCGCCGCTGGTGACGCCGACGACCGCGCGGGCGCCCGCGTTGCGGCCCGCGAGCATGTCCGACGGGGTGTCTCCGACGGCCACCACCTCGTCGACGCCGTGCACGCCGCAGCGCTGCATCGCCTCGTGGATCATGTACGGCGCGGGCCTGCCCTCGCGCACGTCGTCGACGCACACCACCGTGTCGACGACCGAGCGCCACCCGAGGCGGTCGACCAGGATGTCGGTCACGCGGCGGTAGAAGCCCGTGTTGAGCGCCACGCGCGCGCCGTGGTCGCGGAGCCACCCGAACACCCTCTCGGCCCCGTCGATGGGCTCGACGCCCGCGCGCTCGTACGCCCCTTCGAGCACCCGTCGGAAGGCGTCGTACCCGCGGTCGCGCATCGCGTCGGCCGCGGGCCCCGGGCCGAGCTGGCGCTTCGAGAGCTCGTCGAACACCGCGAGCTTCGACGTGCCCATGCGCGCGTTGAGCTCGTCGCGCGTCGCGCGCAGCCCCGCGTACTCGGCCGCCGCGACGAAGCACTCGAGCACCATGTCGTCGTCGCGCACGGTCGTTCCCGCCATGTCGAACACCACCAGCCGCACCCCGGAGCGCATGACTCCATTGGACGCGAGCGCGCCCCGCGTTTCAAGCGCCGACTCAGCCCGGGACTTCGGGCCACCGGCGCGACACAACGGGCTGGACAGCCGTCGCCCCGATGCGCTTCGATGCGCGCGCCCATGGCTTCGCTCACCACGCACGCGGGGGCAGGCTCGCTCGCGCTCCTCGCGTGCGCGTGGCTCGCCGCGCCGTCGCACGTCGTCGTCGAGCCCGAGGCGACCGGTGAAGGCGTGAGCCCGCACCACCGCCACCGTCACCACCGTCATCACCATCGCCACCACGAGCGCCCTGCGCCCGCGCCCGAGGCGCCCGCGCCGCCGAGGGAGCGCACCGACGCGTGCCCCGCGGGCATGCTCCGCGTCGAGGGAGCGTTCTGCCCCGAGGTGCGCCAGCGCTGCGAGGAGATGGCCGATGATGATCGCGAGCGGTGCCTGCGCTTCCGCAAGCCGTCGCGGTGCACGGGCCGCCGCACGCGCCCCATGGACTTCTGCATCGACCGCTACGAGTGGCCCGGCCGCGAGGGCGCGCTTCCGCAGGTGCTCGTGTCATGGAGCGACGCCGAGCGCCTCTGCCGCGACGCGGGCCGGCGGCTCTGCACCGAGGACGAGTGGACCCTCGCGTGCGAAGGCCCCGAGATGCTGCCGTACCCGTGGGGCTACGCGCGCGACGAGACCGCGTGCAACATCGACCGCCACAACGTGGCGTACGACCGCGACCGCGTCACGGGCGACGACCGCGCGGCCGCCGAGGCCGAGGCCGCGCGCGTCTCGCAGGCGCGTCCGAGCGGGGCGTACCCGAGGTGCGTGTCTCCGTACGGCGTGCACGACATGGTCGGCAACGTCGACGAGTGGACCGTGAGCCGCACGGGGGACCCGTTCCGCTCGGCGCTCAAGGGGGGCTACTGGGGGCGCATCCGCGCGCGGTGCAGGCCCGCGACGAGGCGCCACGACGAGAGCTTTCGCTACTACCAGATCGGGTTCCGCTGCTGCGCAGACCCGGCGCGCGGCGCGCGGTAGCGGCCGTCACCAGTCGCCGCCGCCGCCGTCACCGCCGCCGAAGTCACCACCGCCACCGCCGCCGTCGTCCCAGCCCGACGCGCTGCCGCCTGCGTCCCACGACGAGGCCTCGTCGGAGCCGCCGCCCACGTCGGCGCGCGAGGCGTCGCGCTCGTCGCGGTGGGCCATCGCGTTGCCGAGCGCGAAGCCCGCGAGGCCGCCGAGCGCGGCGCCCGCGAGGCCGGCGCCGACGCC
>JBDHVF010000458.1:0-6746 GCA_039809605.1 Polyangiales bacterium
CCGCGCGAGCTTCATCTCTCGATGCGCTTCTCGGCCTCGGCGGGCGAGAGTTCGAAGCGCCAGCGGCCCTGCCGCGTGGGGTGCTCGAGCGTCTTCGAGAGCGCCTCGAGAAAGCGCCGCCGCGGCCACGGGACGGCCCCGAAGCGCTGGAGGTGGGCGGTCTTGGTCTGGCAGTCGACGAAGTCGAAGCCCCACGCCACGAGGTTGCCGAGCAGGGTCGCGAAGGCGACCTTCGACGCGTCGGGCGCGCTGGCGAACATCGACTCGCCGAAGAACCCCCGGCCGAGCGAGAGGCCGTAGAGCCCGCCCACGAGCTCGCCGCCGTGCCACGCCTCGATGCTGTGCGCCCAGCCCTGGCGGTGCAGGTCGTTGTACGCGGCCTCCATCTCCTCGGTGATCCAGGTGCTCTCCTGGCCGGGCCGCGAGGCCTCGGCGCAGGCGTTGATCACCCGGTCGAAGGCCGTGTCGACGCGAACCTCGTAGGTGCCGCGGCGCATCTCCTTGCGCAGCGAGCGGGGCAGGTGCGCGGCCTTCGGCTCGACCACCCAGCGGGGGTCGGGCGAGAACCAGAACACCGGCATGTCGTGGGCGAGCGGCCAGGGGAAGATCCCGCTGCGGTAGGCGAGCAGCACGCGCTCGGTCGAGAGGTCTCCGCCCACGGCCACGACGCCGTCCTTGTCGGCGCGCTCGGGCGAGGGGAACGCCAGCTTGCGAGTCAGCCAGGGGATGGTCATCCGCGGGGCGCTAGTTGTAGCGCGGCAGGGGCATGCCGTGAACCCTCGCGACGAAGCTCCCGAAGCAGTCGCGGAGGTAGAGCTCGGCCTCGGCGGCGCCCACGCCCGTGCCCTTGAGGTGGCGCACGATCTCGATCTCGGTGGTGCCGGCGTCGAGGGGGCGCGCGACGAGCGAGCCCGCGAGCACCTGGATGTACGTGCTCCCGTAGGTCTTCTGGTAGCGCGCGGAGACGACCCGCGGCTCGGCGTCGGTGCCGTCGACCACGCCCTCGCGCCACGTGAGGTCGAACGTGAGGTCGATGATGTCGTGCACGGTGTTGTGCACGCGGAAGCTCACGGGGTACTGCGCCTCGACGTTGCGGGTGACGGTCCACTCGGCCACGCGCCGGCGGTCGACGCTCACGTCGGGGTCGCGCAGCGCCTCCCACACGCGCGCGATGGGCGCGTGGAGGCACCCGCGCCCGTGGGCCCACGCGTAGTCGGCCGTCTCGCCGGTGGCGGTGTTGAACGCCTCGGGGCACTGCTGCCCCGAGGTCGCCGCGGGCCGCGGCGCCGTCGACGTCTCGAGCGGCTCGAGCCCCGGCGGAAACGTCGACGCGTCGTCGCCCGCGCACGACGCCGAGCCCAGCGCGAGCGCGCACGACAACATCAGGGTGCGAAAGGTCGGTCCCATCACGGGCGCGAGACTACACCGAACCCCGCGCGGCGCGAGCGACCGGCGCGAACGAGGAGTGCACCCGCAGCGCGCGCGACGCGGGTGCGTAGCGCCGTGCGCAGCGGGTAACTGGACACGCGCCCGTGCGCGGCGGTACCGCTCCCGCGCGTATGCCCACCAAGCTGCCCGAGCCCGGCGACCCGAAGACGATCTACGTGATGGACCTCTCGGGGTACGTCTTTCGCGCGTACCACGGGGTCAGGCCCCTCTCGAACTCCAAGGGCGAGCCCACGCACGCGACGCTCGGCGTGACCAACATGATCATGTCGCTGGTGCGCACGCAGCGGCCCGTCTACCTCGCCGTCGCGATGGACTCCACGCGGCCGACCTTTCGCCACGAGCTCTACCCGAAGTACAAGGCCAACCGCCCGCCGCCGCCCGAGGACCTCAAGCAGCAGATGACGCGCTGCCGGCAGGTGGCCGAGGGGTACGCGATCCCGGTGCTCCAGTGCGACGGGTGCGAGGCCGACGACCTCATCGCCACGGCGATCGAGCACGCGCGCGAGCACGGGCTCACCACGGTGGTGTGCTCGGGCGACAAGGACCTTCTCCAGCTCGTGGCCGA
Source organism: Polyangiales bacterium (assembly GCA_039809605.1). GTDB lineage: Bacteria > Myxococcota_A > Polyangia > Polyangiales > CAISKJ01. The sequence goes on from JBDHVF010000458.1 coordinate 2,015, forward strand.
CGACGTGATCGTCTGGGACGCGATGCACCAGCGGGTCTACGGCCGCGACGAGGTGATCGAGAAGTGGGGGGTGCCGCCCGAGCGCGTGCAGGACCTGCTCGCGCTCATGGGCGACTCGTCGGACAACGTGCCGGGCGTCGAGCACGTGGGCGAGAAGACCGCCGCGAAGCTCCTCGCGGAGCACGGCTCGCTCGACGGGATCTACAAGAGCCTCGACAAGGTCAAGGGCAAGACGAGGGAGTACCTGCAGCAGCACGAGGCCGACGCGCGGCTCTCGTACCAGCTCGTGGGGCTCAAGCGCGACGTGCACGGCGTCGACTTCGACCTCGAGCACCTCAAGTACGGCGGGTGGAACAAGTCGAAGCTCAAGGCCCTCTTCCTCGAGCTCGAATTCAACAAGCTCGCCGACGCGCTCGACGTGGCGCCCGTGGTGGCCGCCGCCGCGGTGAAGGCCGTGTACGAGCCCGTGCTCGCGCTCGACCAGCTCGACGAGGTGATCGCGCTCTGCCGCAAGGCCGGCGCGTTCGCGGTCGACACCGAGACCACGTCGCTCGAGACGCACGAGGCCGAGCTCGTGGGCGTCTCGCTCTCGTGGGCGCCCGGCCACGGGGTGTACATCCCCGTCGGGCACCGGGTGATGACCGACCCGAAGCAGCTCGCGCGCGAGGCCGTGCTCGACCGGCTGCGCCCGCTCTTCGCCGACCCGAAGGTGCGCAAGAGCGGGCAGAACATCAAGTACGACGAGGTGGTGCTGCGCCGCGCGGGCGCGCCCGTCGAGGGCTACGACTTCGACACGATGATCGCGAGCTACCTCATCGACCCCGAGCGCCACTCGCACAAGCTCGAGGAGATCGCCCGCAGCGAGCTCGGGTACGAGATGGTCACCTACGACTCGATCACCAAGGTGGGCAAGGGCAAGCAGCTCACCTTCGACGAGGTCGACATCGCCACCGCCACCCGGTACTCGGCCGAGGACGCCGAGGTGGTCTCGCGCCTCGTCGAGCGGCTGCGCCCGAAGGTCGAGGCCGAGGGGCTCTGGGAGCTCATGCGCGACGTCGAGCTCCCGCTCTGCCACGTGCTCGGGCGCATGGAGGAGCGCGGCGTGCTGCTCGACATCCCCTTCCTCAAGGCCCTTTCGAACCGCGTGGGCGCCGACGTGGCGAAGCTCGAGAAGGAGGCCCACGCGATCGTGGGCAAGCCCTTCAACGTCAACAGCCCGCGGCAGCTCGAGACCATCCTCTTCGACGACCTCAAGCTCCCGGCGACCAAGCGCACCAAGACCGGCCGCAGCACCGACGCCGAGGTGCTCGAGGAGCTCGCCGAGCGGCACCCGCTGCCCGCGAAGATCCTCGAGGTGCGCGCGCTCGTGAAGCTCCAGGGCACCTACCTCGACGCGCTCCCGGCCCTGGCCGACAAGGGCTCGCGCGTGCACACCAGCTACAACCAGGCCGTCGCCGCCACGGGCCGGCTCTCGTCGTCGAACCCCAACCTCCAGAACATCCCCGTGCGCACGCCCCTCGGGCGCGAGATCCGCAAGGCCTTCATCGCCCCGCCGGGCCACCTCATCCTCTCGGCCGACTACTCGCAGATCGAGCTACGGGTGCTCGCCCACCTCTCGCACGACCCCATCCTCGTCGACGCGTTTCGGCGCGGCGAGGACGTGCACGCGCGCACCGCGGCGGAGATCTTCAAGATCCCCGCGGGCGAGGTCACCCGCGACATGCGCGCGAAGGCGAAGACCACCAACTTCGCGGTGATCTACGGCCAGGGCGAGGCGGCCCTCGCGCGCCAGCTCGGCATCGCCAAGGACGACGCCGCGGGCTTCATCGAGAAGTACTTCCAGACCTTCGGCGCGCTGAAGAAGTACCTCGACGGAACGGTGGAGCGGGCGAAGGCGGGCGAGGGGGTGCGCACGCTCCTCGGCCGGCGGCGCTTTCTGCCCGACCTGCACTCGTCGAACCGCGCGCTGCGCCTCGCGGCCGAGCGCATGGCGACCAACACCCCCATCCAGGGCACGTCGGCCGACATCATCAAGCTCGCCATGGTGGCCGTCGAGCGGCGCCTCGCGGAGCAGAGGCTCGCCGCGCGCATGGTGCTCACGGTGCACGACGAGCTGGTGTTCGAGGTGCCCGAGGGCGAGCGCGGGGCGGTCGAGGCGCTCGCGCGCGAGACGATGCAGGGGGTGATGAAGCTCGACGTGCCGCTGGTGGTCGAGTGCGGCTGGGGCGCCAACTGGGGCGAGGCCCACTGACCTCAGCGCGTGCCCGGGGCCTCGTAGTAGAGCTCGTCGAGGTCTTCGGACTTCGGCGCGGGGATCGTGGGCCGCTCGTCGGCGCTGCGGCGGTGGTACCAGCGGGCGATGGCCGCGCGGATCTCGTCGCGCGGCGCGACCACGGGGCGCACGGGCATGCCCGCGAAGACCGACGCGGTGAGCAGGGCCTCTTCGCAGGTCGGGTCGTCGATGGCGACGAAGAGCGTCGCGGGGCCGGTGAGCTCACGGCGCACGTACACGGGCGCGAGGCAGAAGCGCTCGGCGACGTCGCGCGGCACGAGCGCGCGCACCGAGCGCGAGGGCTCGGTGCGGGCGAGGGAGACCCAGGGCACCGAGAGCTCCTGCGAGAGCAGCCGCGCGAGGTCGCGCGCGCTCACCTCGCCGCGGTCGACCAGCAGCGCCGAGAGGCGCCGCGGCGGGGGCGTGCGACCGAGGTCGGCGAGGGCCGCGTCGAGGCGGGCCCGCGTGATCAGCCCCCGCGCCATGAGGAGTTCTTCGAGCTGTTTCTGGGTCATCACACCTTGACCCAACGGACGGCCCCCCGCGGACCTTTAGACCGCGGCCGGTGCGCACCCGGCGTCCGGGCTTGACCCGGTCTCCGCGGGCGGCGTAGAAGCGCCGGGAACGATCGCGTTTTTGTGCGCAGAAACCAGTGTGAGCGACAGCCCCGCCGACGCCCCGCGACCCCCCACGACCGAGAGGCCCCGGTCGCCGATGGGCAGGCGCGTCGCCGCCGTGACCACCACGGCGCTCACGGGGCTGCTCATCTGGTACGCGGCCGGCGCGATCTACCGCGACAGCTTCGCGACGCCTCCGCCCGACCCCCGCGACGCCTCGTGCGCGCAGGGCATCCGGCGGCTGCACGCGGCCTACCTCGCGCGGTGGGCCGCCGACGGGGGCGCCGCCGACCCGTCGCTCGACCGCGCGCTCGAAGGGCTCCGCGGGCTCTGCGCGTCCGAGGGCGACGCGGGCGCCCGCGCGTGGAGCCACTTCGAGCGCTGGCGGTACCGCGCCGAGGGCCACGCGGCCTTCGGGCGCGAGCTCCTCGACGACGACGCGCGCGTCGCCCTCGCCTACCAGTCACCAGGAAGCTCCCGATGACCGACCCCACCCCCTCATTCGAATCGTTGAAGCTCGGCGCCCCCCTCCTGCGCGCGCTCGGCGAGGTCGGCTACACCGCGCCGACGTCCGTGCAGCTCGCCGCGTTCGAGCCCATCTCCGCGGGCCGCGACGTGATCGTGCAGAGCCGCACCGGCAGCGGCAAGACGGCGGCCTTCGTGCTCCCCATCGTCGACAGGCTGCTCAAACCCGACCACCACGTGCAGGTGCTCACGCTCTGCCCCACGCGCGAGCTCGCGCTGCAGGTCGCGGGCGAGTTCGACCGCCTCGGGCGCCACGCCGACGTGACCGTCGCGGCCATCTACGGCGGCGCGCCCATGGAGCGCCAGGTCGCGCAGCTCCGCGCGGGCGTGAAGGTCGTGGTGGGCACGCCGGGGCGCGTGCTCGACCACCTGCGCCGCGGCACGCTCGACGTGAAGCGCGTGCGGGTGGTGGTGCTCGACGAGGGCGACGAGATGCTCTCCATGGGCTTCGCCGAGGAGCTCAACGCCATCCTCGAGCACGTGCCGAAGCAGCGCCAGGGCGTGATCCTCTCGGCCACGATGCCCGAGGGCATGCGCCGCATCGCCAACCGCCACCTGCGCGAGCCCGAGGTCATCGCGCTGAGCTCCGACAACATCTCGCCCGACGGCATCGTGCACTACGTGTACTTCGTCGCCGCGGGCGCGCGCCCGGCCGACCTCGCGCGCGTGCTCGAGGTCGAGCGCCCCGAGGCCGCGCTCATCTTCTGCAACACCAAGAGCGAGACCGAGTCGGTGGCCGCGGGCCTCAAGGCCGCCGGGTACCGCGCGGAGTTCCTCAACGGCGACATGGCCCAGAGCGACCGCGAGCGGGTGATGGGCCTCCTGCGCGACGGCAAGGTGCAGTTCCTCGTGGCCACCGACGTGGCCGCGCGGGGCATCGACGTGCCGCACCTCACGCACGTCATCAACGTGGGCCTGCCCGAGTCCGCCGAGGTCTACGTGCACCGCACCGGCCGCACGGGCCGCGCGGGGCGCGCGGGCACCGCCATCACCCTCGCCGGCCCGCGCGAGATCGGCGCGCTCTACTTCCTGCGCCTCACGTACGGCATCCGCCCCATCGAGCGCGTGCTCCCCACGCCCGGCGAGGAGCGCACCCGCCGCGAGACCGACCGGCTCCAGATGCTCCTCACGGGCTTCGCCGAGGCCCCGTCCGACGAGTCCCTCGCGCTCGCGCGCAGGCTGCTCACGCACGACGCCGCCGAGCGCGCGGTGGCCTCGCTCCTCGGCGCGTTCTTCGACCTCGACCGCCGCGAGCGCGTCGCGCGCTCCCTCGTGCGCACCCCCGACGAGCCCGCGCCCGCGCCGCCGCCCGCCCCCG
>JBDHVF010000459.1:0-6737 GCA_039809605.1 Polyangiales bacterium
CGAGGCGACGGCGCGCGCGGCGCGGGGGTCTGCGCGGGGGCGGTCTCGGCCGCGCGCGGCTCGGCGGGCGCCGCGTCGTCGAGGCACGCCCGGTGGCACCCCGTCACCAGCGCGACGAGCGCGAGGGCCCTCACACCTTCTCTCGCGCGACGCGGCCGAGGAGGCCCTGCGGCCGCACGAGCAGCACCAGCACGAGGATCGAGAACACGATCGCGGGCGCGAAGGAGCTCGAGAGGTAGGCCGACGCGAGCTGCTCGACGACGCCGATGAGGAGGCCGCCGAGCATGGCGCCAGGGATGTTCCCGATGCCGCCGAGCACGGCGGCGACGAAGGCCTTGAGGCCGGGCTGCACGCCCGAGAGCGGGTCGATCTTGGGCTGGTCGAGGCCGAAGAGGATTCCCCCCGCGCCCGCGAGTGCCGAGCCGAGGCCGAAGGTGATCGCGATGACCCGGTCGGTCGGCACGCCCATGAGCCGCGCGGCGTCGAGGTTCGTCGAGATCGCGCGCATGGCCCGGCCCACGCGCGTGCGCTGCACGAGGAAGGTCAGCGCCACCATGAGCGCCACGGCCGCCCCGAGGTTCAGGAGCTTGATGTTGGTGACCGCCACGGGCCCGAGCGACACGGTGGCCGAGCGCACCACCGGGGGGAACCCCCGCGGCGTCGAGGTGAAGACCAGCATGCCCACGTTCTGGATGAGCATCGACACGCCGATGGCCGTGACGAGCGGCGTGAGCTTGGGCGCGTGGCGCACGGGCCGGTACGCGAAGCGCTCGATGGTCATGCCGAGCAGCGCGCAGACCGCCATCGCGACGGCGAAGCACGCGAGCGCGACGCCCGCCGACGAGCGGCCCGTGGAGGTGGCCGTGACGCCGAACCACGCGGCCGTGTAGATCCCCGCGTAGGCGCCCACCATGAACACGTCGGAGTGCGCGAAGTTGATGAGCCCGAGCACGCCGTAGACCATGGTGTACCCGAGGGCCACGAGCGCGTAGACGCCGCCGAGCGAGACGCCCTCGACGAGGTTGCGCGCGAAGGTCAAGGGCGCCGCGACGGCGCCCTTGAGCACGAGCGCCACGGGCGGGAGCACGACGAGCGCCACGGCCGCCGGCAGCACGCGCTCCGAGAGGGGGCGCGGTCGCGCGGCGGTCGCGGCGGTCACGGGTTCACCGTCTGGTGGTAGCGGAAGTCGTTCGAAGTGACCTCGAGGATCACGGCGCTCTTCACGGCGTCGCGGCGCTCGTCGAGGGTGATCGACCCGGTGGCGCCCTGCACGTTGCGCGTGGTGGCGAGCGCGGCGCGGATGCGCGCGGGCTCGGCGGAGTTCGCCCGGCGGATCGCGTCGAAGAGCACGAGCGCGGCGTCGTAGCCGAGGGCCGCGAGGCCGTTGGGGTCGGCGTGAAAGCGCTCGCGGTACTTGCGGAGGAACTCCTGCGCGACGGGCGTGGCCGCGCCCGCGGGCGCGAAGGCGTCGGAGAAGAAGTCCCCCACGAGCTTGTCGTCGTCGTTCTGGGTGAGCGTGGGGCCGCTCCACCCGTCGCCGCCGAGGAAGCGGCCCTGGAAGCCCGCGCCCCGCGCCTCGCGCGCGATGAGCGCCACCTCGGTGTAGTACCCGGGGACGAAGATCGCCTGCGGCTGGTGGCCGAGCATCGAGGTGATCTGCGCCGAGAAGTGCGTGTCGCCCGAGCGGTACGACTGGTCGTCGACGATCGTGCCGCCGAGGCGCACGAACGACTCGCGGAAGGCGTCGGCGAGGCCCATCGAGTAGGCGCTGGCCTGGTCGCGAAAGAGCGCCACGCGGTCGAAGTGCAGGGCGTTCTTCGCGAAGCGCGCCATCACGTCGCCCTGAAAGGGGTCGATGAAGCACACGCGGAAGATGTAGTCGCCCACCTGCGTGACGGCGGGGTTGGTGCTCGACGGCGAGATCATCGGGATGTGCTTGCGCTGGCACACGCGCCCGCCCGCGAGCGAGAGCGTCGAGGCGATCTCGCCGATGACCGCCACCACGCCCTCGCGGTCGATGAGCCGCGTGACCGCGCTCGTGGCCTCGTTGCTGTCGCCGCGCGTGTCTTCGGCCACGAGCCGGAGCCGCTGGCCGAGCAGGCCCCCCTGGCGGTTGAGCTCTTCGAACGCGAGGGTCGTCCCGTTGCGCGTCGAGATGCCGAAGTCGGCCTGCGCGCCCGTGAGCGAGCAGTACAGGCCCACGGAGATGCCGCTGCGCTTCTGCTTGCACGCCTGCGCGAGCGCGCCCGCGGCGAGCGCCCCGGCCGCGCCGGCGAGCATCTCGCGGCGGCTCCGACGAAACGAGGTGGTCATGGCGGCGGCGTTTGTATCACCGCACGCGCGCGGGACGGAAGAGACACGCGCGCGCCGCTGACATCGCAGACGCCGGGCACTACGCTCACGAGCTGATGACCCCGGCGACAGGACCCACGCTGCGCCTCGCCTCGCCCCGCCTCGCGATCCGCCGCCACGCGCTCGCGGCGCGCGTCACCGTCGCCGCGCTGGCCCTGTTCGCCGGGGGGATGGCGCTGGGCGCGGCCCTCGGCGCGCTGGCCGCGGTCACCGTCCCCACGGTCGTCGCGACGGTGGCGACGCTCCTCTACGCGCGGTACCTCGCGAGGGGCGGGCGGCGCCAGGCCGGCGCGCTCGAGGTGTCGCCCGCGCAGCTCGTGGTCGAGCGCGGCGCGTCGCGCGTGGCCATCGCGGGCCGCGAGCTCACGGCGGCCTGGGTGGTGCCGGGCGCCGCGAGCGCGGCGGTGGAGTTCCTGCGGGCCAACGGCGACGTGGTGACGGCCGACGTGGCGTCGTCCGAGGACGGCCACGCGGCGCTCGCGGCCGCGGGCATCGACGCCCGCAGGCGCGCGGTGCGCGTGCTCCTCGGGGGCCGCTGGGACGGCCTCGGGTACGGCGTCGCGACGGTGCTCTTCGTGCTGCTCCAGGGCGCGCCGATGTTCCTCCTGTTCGCGCTGATGGCGAAGCTCGACTCCGCGACGACGGCCACGCTCGGCCTGGGGCTGCTCGCGGTGGCGTGCCTGCTGGGCGCGCGCATCCTCGGGCCCGCGGAGGTGACCGTGGGCGCCGACGGCGTCTCGTGGCGGCGCGGCTTCTCGCGCGGCTTCGTGGCCTACCGCGACCTCGCGTCGGTCGACGCGTGGCACGACAACGACATCGTGCTGCGCAAGCGCTCGGGCGAGATCGTGCTGATCACGCACTCGCGGCGCGACCCGGCGCGCACGGCGGGCCTCGTCGACATGATCCGCGGCGCGATGGCGCGCGCGAGCGGCGGCTCTCACGCGGCGCTGGGCATGCTCGACCGAGAGGGGCGCACGCTCGACGAGTGGCGCGAGTCGCTGCGCGCGCTGGTGGCGGGGCGCGCCTACCGCGACGTGGCGCTCACCCGCGACGACCTCGCGCGCGCGCTCGACGACCCCGAGGCCACGCCCGAGCGGCGCCTGGGGGCCGCGCTCGCGCTCGTCTCCACGGGTGACCCCGACGGTCGCACGCGCGTGCGGGTGGCCGCCGAGGCGTGCGCGAGCGACGCGCTGCGCGACGCGCTGCAGGGCATCGCCCGCGACGAGGTCGACGACGGGGCGCTCGCCCGCGCCGCGCGCGGAGGGTGACGCGCGCGGACGTTTCGCGGTACCGTCGCGGCTCTAGGAGCGACAGGGGCAGCGATGACGTTCAACGCAGTGAAGGTCTTCTCGGCGACGACGGCGACCGACCGCGAGGAGCTGGGCGAGCGCGTCAGCCGGTGGATGCGAGACAACCCGGACTGCGAGGTGACCGACAAGGTCGTCACGCAGTCGAGCGACGAGGCCTACCACTGCATCACGATCACGCTCTTCTACCGCGACCCTCGGCTCGCCCCTGCCCGCTGAGATTTTTCGGGGAACCGTCTGCGACGGCCTCTGTCGTAGCCCGTGACCGCACGACGCACCTGCGCGCCGCCGGAGCACGAGGTTCAACGCCATGACGACGCCCCGCCCCGCCCAGCCCGAGCTCGCCACGACCATCCCCGCGGCCGACGCCGACGCCGTCTATCAGCTCGTCAAGCGCAGCGAGATCAACCCCTCGGAGGTCGAGGACGCCTCGGCCCTCTCGGTCGAGGTCACCGTGCTCTGGGAGCGCGCGGTGCTCCACGTCGCGCACCTCGACGACGCGCAGGGCTTCTCGCTCGCCGAGCGCGCGGAGCCCGGCGACCCGACGCGCTTCGTCGTCGACGGCGCGGCCCTCGGCGGCGTCGAGGCGCGCGTGGTCGCGCGCGACGCGGGCGGCGCGGCGCGCTTCGTGTTCATGCCCGGCGCGCGCGGCGAGGTGGAGCTCGGCGGCGTGCGCCGCGACCTCGCGGCCCTGGTGGCCGAGGGCATCGCGCGGCCGTCGCCCGAGGTGCCGGGCGCGCACGAGATCAGCGTGGTGCCCGGCGGCCGCTACCGCATGGAGCTCGCGGGGCTGGCGATCCTCGCGCGCGTGGTGCCCGCGGGCCGGCGCTTCGCGCAGGTCACGCGCAGGGACCCCGCGCTGCGCATGGCGTGGGCGGGCAGCGCGCTCGCGGTGGCGGCCTTCCTCGGCCTCATGCGCGTCGCCTCGCACGAGAGCGGGATGCTCGTGGGCGAGGACCGCGACGCGCGGCTCGCGGAGCTCCGTGACTTCGTCGCGCGGCAGAGCGAGCAGGTCGAGCGCGCGCCCGAACCTCAGGAGGGCGCCGCGGCCGACGCGCCCGCGGGGGCCGCGCACCAGGGCGCCGCGGGCTCGATGGGCGACCGCCGCAGCGAGGCGCGCAACCGCCGCTACGAGATCCGGCGCACGGGCGAGCGCCCGCACCTCGCGCGGGAGTTCTCGGCGCGCGAGGCGGTGGCGTCGCGCGGCGTGTTCGCGGCGCTCGGCGGCCCCGCCGCGATGAACCAGGGCTCGCACAGCGGCATCGTCTCGCCGTGGGGAGAGATGACCGAGGCGGGCACCGGCGACCGCAACGCCAACGGCAACATCAACGGCGCCGACGTGGGCGACTCGTTCGGCATGGCGGGCCTCGACACCGTGGGCACGGGCGTCGGCGGCGGCGGCCACGACACGGGCATCGGCACGGGCCCGCTCGGCACGCAGGGCCACGGCAACTGCCCGCCCGGCGAGCAGTGCGAGTACGGCCGCCGGGTCGGCGTCGTGCACGACCGCGAGCGCGCCTCGCACGGCCCCAGCGTGAGGCCGTCGACCCCCGAGGTCGAGGGCACGATCGCGCCCGAAGCGATCCGCCGCGTGGTGCTGCGCAACATCGGGCAGGTCAACCGCTGTTACGAGCAGGGGCTCTCGGTGAACCCGCGCGCGATGGGCCGCGTGGCCGTGCGCTTCGTGATCGCGGGCGGCGGCTCGGTGCTCGCGACGGGCGTCACCGAAGACGGCCTCGGAATGCCCGCCGTGTCGTCGTGCATCGCGTCGGCCGTGCGGCGCTGGAACTTCCCGGTTCCCGAGTCGTCGGGGCCCGTCACCGTGACGTATCCGTTCACGCTGATGCCCGCGGACCAGTGATCCCCGTATCGCGCCGCCTCACCGCGCGACACCCCACCGCCCCCCCGAACCCGGCACCGGGCCGCTCACGAGAAGCGCACGTTCGTGCTAACGTCGGCGCCACGTTCGGGGTCCGACGACTCGACGCCCTCCTCCTGGGAAGAACACCAACATGGCAGAAGATCCCCTGACCACACACGCCCGCGCTCGCGTGGGCCGACTGCTCCGCGGCAAGTGGAAGCTCGATCGGCTCATCGGCGTGGGCGGCATGGCCGCGGTCTACGAGGCGACGCACCGCAACGGGTCGAAGGTCGCCATCAAGATGCTGCACCCGACCCTGATGTACGACACCAACTTCGCGCAGCGCCTCGTGCAGGAGGGCTACGTCGCGAACAAGATCAACCACCCCGCGGCGGTGAAGGTCTTCGACGACGACACCGACGAGGCCGACGGGACGGTGTTCCTGGTGATGGAGCTCCTCGAGGGCCAGACGCTCTCGCAGGCGCGCAAGAAGAAGAAGCGCTTCCCCCCCGCCGAGGCGCTCAAGATGCTCTCGCCCGTGCTCGAGTGCCTGGGCAACGCGCACGAGTGCGGGATCATCCACCGCGACATCAAGCCCGAGAACCTCTTCATCACGCGCGACGGCGTGGTGCACGTGCTCGACTTCGGCATCGCGCGCGTGAGCGACGGGTCGAACGTCTCGGCCACGCGCACGGGCATGGTCGTCGGCTCACCCGCGTACATGTCCCCCGAGCAGGCGCTCGGAAAGATGAACTCGGTCGGGCCCCAGACCGACGTGTACGCCGTGGGCGCGACCATGTTCGCGCTGCTCACGGGCACCACGCCGCACGCGGGCGAGAGCACGCAGGAGATGATCGTGATGGTGGCCACGCAGGCCGCCCGCCCCGTCGCGACCGTCGCGCCCGACCTCCCCCCGTCGGTCGCGCGCATCGTCGACAAGGCCCTCGCGTACGACCGCGACAAGCGCTACCCCGACGCGCGCGCGATGCTCGACGACGTGCGCGCCGCGATCGCCGAACTCGAGGGCGCGCCGCGCGTGCTCCCCACCTTCGCCGACGAAGACGACGAGGGCGAGACCACCGTCAACGCCGCACTGCAGCCCGGCGGCGAGAACAAGGCCGCGCCGCTCCCCGCCGCGGGCATGAACCGCGTGGGCCAGCGCCCGGCCACGGGCAAGTTCGCGCCCGTCGCGCCCACCGCGCCCTCCCCCCTCGGAG
>JBDHVF010000460.1:0-6731 GCA_039809605.1 Polyangiales bacterium
CAACCGCCGCTTCCCTCCGCCGCCGGCGCGACGGGGAGCATCTCATGCTAGAGAGCGCCCCCACGGCCATGCCGACCGACCCCCCCCGCATCCGCAACTTCTCGATCATCGCGCACATCGACCACGGCAAGAGCACCCTGGCCGACCGCATCCTCGAGTACACCGGCGCCCTCTCGCAGCGTGAGCTCGTCGACCAGTTCCTCGACAAGATGGACATCGAGCGCGAGCGCGGCATCACCATCAAGGCCCAGCACGTTCGCCTCGCCTACAAGGCCGACGACGGCGAGACGTACCAGATCAACCTCATCGACACGCCGGGCCACGTCGACTTCACCTACGAGGTCTCGCGGTCGCTCCAGGCGTGCGAGGGGGCGCTGCTCGTGGTCGACGCGACCCAGGGCGTCGAGGCCCAGACCCTGGCCAACGTGTACCTCGCGGTCGACGCCAACCTCGAGGTGATCCCCGTGCTCAACAAGGTCGACCTGCCCTCGGCCGACCCCGACCGCACCCGCGCCGAGATCGAAGACGTCGTGGGCCTCGACTGCTCCGAGGCCATCCTCGCGAGCGGCAAGACGGGCATCGGCATCAGGGACATTCTCGAAGCCGTGGTGAAGCGGGTGAAGCCCCCGAAGGGCGACCCCGGCGCCCCGCTGCGCGCCCTGCTCTTCGACAGCTGGTACGACTCGTACCGCGGCGCCGTGGTGGTGGTGCGCGTCATCGACGGCACCCTGCGCAAGGGCGACAAGATCTACCTCATGGCCACCCAGCGCGAGTACGAGGTGGTCGAGATGGGGGTGTTCACCCCGCACCCGATCGCCCTCGAGGAGCTCGGGCCCGGCGAGGTGGGCTTCGTCGCGGCCAACATCCGCTCGGTGCACGACACCAAGATCGGCGACACGATCACCCACGCGAAGAAGCGCGCCGAGACCGCGCTGCCCGGCTTCAAAGACGTGAAGCCCATGGTCTTCGCGGGCATCTACCCCACCGACAGCGCCGACTACCCCAACCTCCGCGACGCGCTCGAGAAGCTCCGGCTCAACGACGCCTCGTTCCGCTTCGAGCCCGACACCTCCGAGGCCCTGGGCTTCGGCTTCCGCTGCGGCTTCCTCGGGCTCCTGCACATGGAGATCATTCAGGAGCGCCTGGAGCGCGAGTACAACCTCGACCTCATCATCACGGCCCCCAGCGTGGTCTACAAGGTGCGGCTCAAGGGCGGCGAGACGGTCGACGTCGAGAACCCCGCGCGCCTGCCCGACGCGGGCAAGATCGACGCGATCGAGGAGCCCTACCTCAAGCTCACGCTGCACACGCCCGCCAACGCCGTGGGGGCCATCATGCAGCTCTGCCAGGACCGCCGCGGCGTGCAGACGGCCATGCAGTACGTGGGCACCGAGCGCGTGATCCTCACGTACGAGATGCCCTTGAACGAGGTGGTCTTCGACTTCTTCGACAAGCTCAAGAGCGCCTCGCGGGGCTACGCCTCGATGGACTACGAGCTCCTCGGGTACCGCGAGGGCACGCTGGTGCGCGTCGACATGCTGGTCAACGGCGAGCCCGTCGACGCCCTCGCGGTGATCATCCACAAGGAGAAGGCCCACAAGCGCGGCCGCGAGCTCGCGCAGAAGCTCAAGGAGGTGATCCACCGCCAGCAGTACGAGGTCGCCATCCAGGCGGCCATCGGCGGGAAGATCATCGCCCGCGAGACCCTCGGGGCCCTGCGGAAGAACGTCACGGCCAAGTGCTACGGCGGCGACATCACCCGCAAGCGCAAGCTCCTCGAGAAGCAGAAGGAGGGCAAGAAGCGCATGAAATCCGTAGGGTCGGTGGAAATCCCGCAGGAGGCGTTTCTTGCGATCCTCAAGGTCGACTGATACGACCCGCGGGATGGTGCTGATGACCTTCGAGGAGCCGAGGTCCCGATGAACGAAAGCTCGTGGCAGGACCGGCTCTGGTACCTCACCTGGTACATCGTGATCCCGGCCGTGCTCGCGACGGCCCTTGTCTTCGGCCTGTCGGCGATGCGGGTCATCGAGGCCCCCGACCCCTGGCGCTGGCTGCTGGCCTTCGCCGTCTTCGAGATCGTGGTGCTCGGCGTGCGAGACCGGATCTACGGTTCGAAGAGCGCCGACGGGGTGCGCGAGCTGCGCACCGTGGCCGCCGAGGCGAGGGAGCTCCAGCAGGAGGCCGACAAGCTCCTCGGGCGCAACAAGCTCCCCGACGAGAAGCGCGCCGAGCTCGACGCGGCCTCGAAGGCCGTGAGCGAGGCCCTCAAGGAGAAGAACGCCGACCGCGCCGCCAGGGCCGTGCGCGACTTCGACCAGCTCCTCACGAAGCACCTCGGCCACGCCCGCAAGGGCACCGTGCGCGAGTACACCGAGGCCATCGTGTTCGCGGTGCTCGTGGCCGTGGTGATCCGCACCTTCGTCGTCGAGGCGTTCAAGATCCCCTCGCCCTCGATGTACCCGACCCTCAGCGTCGGCGACAACATCTTCGTCAACAAGTTCATCTACGGCCCGCTGCTGCCCTTCACCCAGCGCAGGCTCTTCGAGGGCCGCTCGCCCGAGCGCGGCGACGTGGTGGTGTTCGTCTTCCCCGTCGACCCCTCGAAGGACTTCATCAAGCGCGTGGTGGGCGTCGCGGGCGACCGGGTGTGGGTGCGCGAAGACGGCTCGGTGCAGGTCAACGGCCGCGCCCTCGACCGCTGCGAGCTCGGCCCCTGGCGCGGCGACGACGGCGAGGGCGCCACCCACGGCGAGCAGCCCCTGCGCCGGGTCTTTCTCGAGTGGGACCAGCAGCACCACCGCCGCTACCTCACCATGTACTCGCGCGACCCGTCGGAGCGCGAGTCGTCGGTGGCCGAGTACTGCGTGCGCGAGCCCTGCACCGTGCCCCCGGGCCACGTGTTCGTGATGGGCGACAACCGCGACAACAGCTACGACAGCCGCTACTGGGGCTTCGTCCCCGTGCGCAACATCAAGGGCAAGGCCCTCTGGATCTGGTGGTCGAACGTGCCCGGCGCGGGCTGCGGCCTGCGCTACGAGCGCTTCGGGCAGGACATCCTCGGCGAGCCCCGCGTGCCCGCCGCGCTCCAGTCGGGCTACGACGCCTGCGTCCGCAGGCGGTAGAGCCTCACAGGATTTCGAAGCCCACCGCGGGCCTCGGCGCCGTCGCGACGCCCGCGCGCTCGAGCGCCGCGAGCGCCCGCAGCGCCATCGCCTCGTCCCACGCGCGGGCGTAGAGCTGGAGCCCGATGGGCAGCCCCGACCCGTCGACGCCCACGGGCGCCGTCGCCGCGGGGAGCCCCGTGAGGTTGCCCAGGTACGTGTACCGCACGAGCCCGTTGGTCGTGGGCTGGTCGGCCTCTCCCGTGCGCTCCGCGCCGGGGCGCACGGGCGGCGCCGTCATGGCCGTCGTGGGCGTCGCCACGAGGTCGACGTGGGCGAAGGCCGCGTTCATCTGCCGCCGGAGCCGCTGGCGGAGGATCTGCGCGTGCGTGAGCTCGCCCGCCCTCATGCGGCGCCCCACGGCGAGCGCCATGCGCACGTCGTAGCCCATGCGGTCGCGGTGGCGCTCGTAGTCGACCGCGTGCGTGGCCGCGGCCTCGCCGAGCATCACCACGAAGCCCATCGCGGGCGCGTGGCGCGCGAGCGGGACGTGGACCGCGCGCACCACGGCCCCCTCCTTCTCGAGCGCGCGCAGCGCCTCGCGGCCCGCGCTCGCCACCGCGGGGTCGGCCGCCGACCACTCGAGCTCGTCGACGCCGATGTGCAGCCCCCGCGCGCCCTCGGCGAGCGCCGCGGAGAGCGCCTCGGGCGAGAGCTTCGAAGCGCCGCGCGCGATGGGGTCGCGGCCGTCGTCGCCCGAGGCCACCGAGAGGAAGGTCGCGAGGTCGGCCGTCGAGCGCGCGAGGGGCCCCACGTGGCCGAGGGTTCCGCCGAGGTTGGCGTCGCCCGTGTTGGGGACGCGCCCCCAGGTGGGCTTGAGCCCGAACACCCCGCACAGCGCCGACGGGATGCGGATCGACCCGCCCGCGTCGGTGCCCACCGCGAGCGGCACGAGGCCCAGGGCCACGGCCACGGCGCTGCCGCTCGACGAGCCGCCGGGGGCGTGCGTCGGGCGGTGGGGGTTGCGCGGCGTGAGGGCGTCGTGCGGCGAGATGCCCGTCGCGCCGATGCCCAGCTCGTGCTGCGCGGTCTTGCCCACGATCACCGCGCCCGCCGCTCGCAGCCGCGCCACCACGGTCGCGTCGTGCCGCGCGGGCGCGTCGGGCATGAAGGCCGTGCCCGAGCGCGTGGCGAGGCCCTCGACGTCGACCTCGTCCTTCACGCCGACGGGCACGCCGTCGAGCGGGCCCGAGGGCTCGCCGCGCGCCCAGCGCTCGGTCGACGCGCGGGCGGCCTCGCGCGCGCCGCGCTCGTCGATCACGCGAAACGCCGCGTGCGAAGGGGATTTCGAAGCCGCGTCGCGCGCGGCGACGAGGCAGCGCTCGACCACCTCGGCGGGCGTGGCCCTGCGCTCCCGGTACGCCGCGACGAGGGCGGCCGCGTCGGGCGTCACGAAGCGCCCCCTTCGCGGGGGTGCGCCGCGAGCGGCCGCGCGTCGATGGGGAACTCGTCGTCGCCCTCGAGCGGCACGGCGAGCATCGCGGCGATGCCCGCGTCCCTGCGCAGGAGGTCGAGCACGACGTCGCCCGTGGCCGGGCTCTCGACCGCGGCCACCAGCGCCTTGATCCGAGGCCCCGAGAACGGTGGGAGCTTCATGGGCGCGGGATGATACACGCCGGCGCCCTCGGAGTTGACACCCCGCGCCCCGTCGTGGTGAGCCTTCGCCGTGCCGCGAAAGCCCCTCCGCATCGCCCCCTCGATCCTCTCGGCCGACTTCGGGCGCCTCGGCGACGAGGTGCGCGCGGTCGAGGCCGCGGGCGCCGACTGGGTCCACGTCGACGTGATGGACGGGCGCTTCGTGCCCAACATCACCATCGGCCCGCTCGTCGCCGCCGCGGTGCGCAGGAGCACGGCCCTCACCGTCGACTGCCACCTGATGATCGTCGAGCCCGAGCGCTACGTGGCCGACTTCGCCAAGGCCGGCGCCAACGTGATCTCGGTGCACGCCGAGGCGTCGACGCACCTCGAGCGCACGCTCCAGCAGATCCGTTCGCTCGGGTGCAGGGCCGGCGTGGTGCTCAACCCCCACACGCCCGAGGACGCGCTGCGCTACGTGCTGCATGCGGCCGACCTGGTGCTGGTGATGAGCGTCAACCCCGGCTTCGGCGGTCAGCGCTTCATCGAGGCCGTGGTGCCGAAGGTCAGGGCCATCAGGGCGATGATCGACGCGTCGGGCTACGACATCGACCTCGAGGTCGACGGGGGCATCGCGGCCGACACCGCGCCGAGGGTGCGCGCCGCGGGCGCCGACGTCTTCGTCGCGGGCAACGCGGTCTTCGGCGCGAAGGACTACGCCGCGGCCATCGCGGCGCTG
The DNA here is from genome assembly GCA_039809605.1 of Polyangiales bacterium. GTDB lineage: Bacteria > Myxococcota_A > Polyangia > Polyangiales > CAISKJ01. The sequence continues at coordinate 5,479 of JBDHVF010000460.1, forward strand.
CGGGTCGACGGCACGAGCGGGGGCGCGCGATGAGCGACGAGGCGAAGGGCGGCGCGATCGAGACCCTCTTCATCGCGGGCCGGGCCGCGGCGCGGAGGCTACAGAAGAGCCGCGTGGTCGTGGTCGACGGCCCCGACCGGGGCAAGGCCTACGAGTTCGAGAAGACCGTGTGCACCGTGGGGCGCAGCGCCATCTGCGACCTGGCCCTGAGCGACCGGGCCGTGTCGGGCACGCACTGCGAGATCGAGGCCGTGGAGTCGGGCTGGGTGCTGCGCGACCTCGGGAGCACCAACGGGTGCTACGTGGGCGACGTGCGCGTGCGCGAGGCGGTGCTGCCGCTCGGGGCGCGGGTGCGCATGGGCACCACGACGCTTCAGATCGAGCCGGGCAAGGGGGCGGTGGAGATCCCGCTGAGCGCGTCGGACCGCTTTCACGACCTCGTGGGGCGCTCGGTGCCGATGCGGCAGGTGTTCGCGCAGCTCGAGAAGGTGGCGCCGCTCGACGTGACGGTGCTCATCACGGGCGAGACGGGCACGGGCAAGGAGCTCGTGGCGCGCGCGCTGCACCGCGCGTCGAAGCGCGCCGCGGGGCCGCTCGTGGTGCAGGACTGCTCGGCGCTGCCGCGGGACCTCGTCGAGAGCGTGCTCTTCGGCCACGAGCGGGGCGCGTTCACGGGCGCCACCGAGCGCCGCGCGGGGAGCTTCGAACAGGCCCACGGGGGCACGCTCTTTCTCGACGAGGTGGGCGAGCTGCCGCTCGACCTGCAGCCCAAGCTCCTGCGCGCGCTCGAGAACCGCGAGGTGCGGCGCGTCGGGGCCGCGGGCACGCTGCCGGTCGACGTTCGGGTCATCGCCGCCACCAACCGTGACCTGCGCGCGATGGTGGGCAACGGCACCTTCCGCGAGGACCTCTACTACCGCCTGGGCGTCGTGGCCGTGGAGCTCCCGGCGCTGCGCCAGCGCCGCGAGGACATCCCCCTCATCGCGCAGGCGCTGCTCGACCTCTTCTGCAAGCGGCACCCCGAGATGGGGCCGCGCGTCTTCGCGCCCGCGGTGCTCGAGCGCCTCTCGGGGCAGCCCTGGCCGGGCAACGTGCGCGAGCTGCGCAACGTGGTCGAGCGCGCCGCGTCGCTCTGCGAGGGCAGCGAGATCACCGTCGACGACCTGTTGCCCGCGGGCGTGGCGCGCGCGCCGATGGTGCCCGCGGCCTCGCTCGGGGCGCGCACGGCCGACGCCGTGATCGCGGGCGCCGCC
>JBDHVF010000461.1:0-6700 GCA_039809605.1 Polyangiales bacterium
GGAGTAGCCTGCATACCCTCACCCCCCGCCCTCTCCCGCGAGGTCGCGGGAGAGGGAGCGCTGCCGCCGACGTACCGACGACGCCACGACCGCGCGTCCGCCGAGGAGCCGATGGCGTCACGATCGCGGGGTGTCGAGCACCGACGCTCGCGTGAAACGTTCGCGGCGTCGGTCGATCGTTCGCTCTGACATCTCGGGGCGGTCACGATGCTCCGCTACGTGGGGTTGTTGCTCGTGGCGCTGCTGCTCGCGTGCGACGGCGCGTCGCCATCGACGGGCGTCGAAGCGTCGACCGATCGCGCCGTCGACGCTGCGCCCACGACTCGTCGCGCGTCCGACCGCGAGTGCTGCGCCAGCGGGAGGGGCCGCAACACGGCCACGGCCCGCTGCGTCGAGGGCAACGCGATGTGATGCGCGAACGGCTTGGGGGGCCTGTTCGCGAGCGATCGGCTGGTGCGCATCCTCGGAGGCGTGACCGACTCCGTCTCCAGCATGCACGACGCGTTCGACCTGGGGTCCAGAATGTTTCGGCCGCTCGCTCCCCTCCCACAAGCCAGCGCCCATATGGGATTCGTCGAGTCGCCGAGCGGAACCCTGCCGACGGTGGGCGGACGGCTGAGTACGTCTGCGACCTCACCGATGCTCACGGATCGAGTCTCCGCGTACACCATCGCCACCGACACCTGGCGGTAGCGTCGCCATCACCTCGGCCTCGCTCGGAGACCGCCCCGACACCCTCTCCCATCACTCGGGCCTCCCTCGGAGACCCCACCCATACCCTTCCCCATCACCTCGGTCTTCGCGTTCGACCCCGCCCATACCCCGCGCCATCACCTCGGTGATCTCCGGGGGTATCCCCCCGGTCTCGGCGCATCACCTCACCGATCGCCGGACACCCCACCGATACCTCCGCGGCTCGGCGCACGCGCAGCTCGGCACCATCGGCATGGTGCTCTTCGGCGAGGCGGAGCTCGACGCGAAGGTCCCGCCGTTCATGGCGCGCACCCTCACGCGCGAGCCGAAGACCCACGGCGCCGCGAAGGGCACGAACGACAGCCCCGTGGTCGTCGCGCCGAAGTGACGCGATCGCCCTCCGCCGCCGCCCGCTGACACTCCCTCTCTCCGCCGCCGCCCGCTGACACACTCCCTCTCTCCGCCGCTCGCAGGCACCAACGATCGCGCGACCGTCGCGGTGTCACCCGACGCTCGTCGGCGACTCCCCTCTCCCGCGACCTCGCGGGAGAGGGGTTGGGGGTGAGGCTATGCAGGCTACTTCCAGGCACCCCCTCCCACGCTCCGCGTGGGAGGGGGACGGGGGGAGGGCCCTCACCCCAGCAGCGCCAGCAGGTCGTCGCGCGTGAGCGAGGCCGACGGGTCTCCGCCGTCGAGCGCGGCCTCGGCGAGCGCGCGCTTCTTCGTCTGGAGCGCGAGGATGCGCTCCTCGACGGTCTCCCTCGCCACGAGGCGGTAGACGGTCACCGCGCGGCGCTGGCCGATGCGGTGCGCGCGGTCGGCGGCCTGGTCTTCGACGGCGGGGTTCCACCACGGGTCGAGCATGAACACGTGGTCGGCCGCGGTGAGGTTGAGCCCCGTGCCCCCGGCCTTGAGCGACACCAGCATCACGGGCGCGCCGCCCTCGGACTGGAAGCGCCCCACGACGCCCGCGCGGTCGCGCGTCGACCCGTCGAGCCGTTCGAACGCGACCCCCGACGCGCGAAGGTGCGGCTCCACGCGGTCGAGCAGCGAGGTCCACTGCGAGAACACCAGCGCGCGGTGCCCGTCGGCCGCGGCCGTCTCGAGCGCGTCGACGAGGCACTCGACCTTCGACGACGTCTCGGCCTGCTGACCCGGCACCAGCCCCGCGTGGCACGCCGCCTGACGCAAGCGCAGGAGCGCCTCGAGCGCCGCGAGCGTGTTGCCCCCCTCGCGCAGCGCCGCCACCACGTCGTCGATCGTCGCCGCGCGCACGGCGTCGTAGACGGCCCGCTCGCGGTCGTCGAGCGCGACGCGCAGCACCACCTCGGTGCGCGGCGGCAGCTCGGGCGCCACGTCGCGCTTGAGCCTGCGCAACAGGAACGGCGCCGTGCGCTGGCGCAGCCGCGCGACGGCCTCGGGGTCGCCCTGAGAGGCGGCCGAGGCGTAGCGCTCGTCGAAGTCTCCGCGGCCGCCGAGGAGGCCCGGGTTGGTGAAGTGAAAGAGGCTCCAGAGCTCCTCGAGGCGGTTCTCGACCGGCGTGCCCGAGAGCGCCACGCGAAAGTCCCCTCGCAGCGCGTACGCGGCGCGCGCGGTCTGGCTGTCGGGGTTCTTGATGGCCTGGGCCTCGTCGAGCACGACGACGTCCCACGGCTCCTTCGCGAGCGCGTCGGCGTCGAGGCGCAGCACCGCGTAGGTGGTGAGCGTCACGTCGGCGCGCGGGTCGAGCCTGCGCCCCGGCCCGTGGTAGAGCCACACCCGGAGCGACGGGCGGAACCGTCGGACCTCGGCCTCCCAGTTGTCGACCACGCTGCGCGGCGCGACCACGAGCGCGCGGCCCCGCAGCACGCAGATCGCCTGGAGCGTCTTGCCGAGGCCCATGTCGTCGGCCAGCACCGCGCCCATGCCCGCGTCGCGCAGAAAGCACAGCCAGTCGACGCCGCGCCGCTGGTAGTGCCGCAGCGTCGCCGTGAGGTCGCTCGGAAGCGCCGCCGCGGGGATCGCGTCGAAGCCCTCGGCCAGCGCGCGAAGCCCCTCGAGCGCCGGGGGCTTCGGGTGCTCGAGCGCGTCGCAGAGCTGCGCGAGGGCGGGCAGCGCCGCTCGGGGGACGTCTCCCTTGTCGTCGCGCGCCGCGAGCAGGTCGGCCACGCGGTGCCCGTGCTCGCGCAGCCATGAGGTCGGCAGCGGCGCCCAGCTCCCGTCGCTGAGCGGCACCACGTCGAGGCCCTCGCGCCACGCGGTGAGCACCGCGCCCGCGTCGGCGCGCGGCGGGGGCGCGTCGTCGCGCGCTCCCTCGGCGCGAGGGAGTTCGAACGAGAGGTCGAAGCCCGTGTCGCGCACGTCGAGGCGCGGAGTCACGGGCGCCGCGGTGAAGAGCGAGGCCGTGTCGTCGCGCCCGGCGCTCCAGGTCTTCAGCCGCGCGAGAAAGCGCCCCGCGTCGGCGTCGCGAAAGTCGGCGCGCACGCCCGGCACGAGGCCCAGCTCGTCGCGCAGCCGGTGGGTGAGCGCCACCTCGGCCGCGTGGTCGCGCACGGGCACGGGGCCACCGAGGTGCACGAGCTTCGAGCCCTCGACGCGCGCGCACGGGCCGTCGCCGTACACCACCGTGGGGCTCACCGAGAGCAGGTGCGGGAGGAGCGTCGCGTTCATCGCCACGCGCGGGGCGAGGGTGCGCGCCACCTCGGGGAGCCTCGCGCGCACCTCGACGGGCGCGTGCGCGCGCAGCGTCGGCAGGAGCTCGAGCACGAGGTCGGCCGCGTCGCGCGAGGGCACGAGCTGCGTGCGGGGGAGCGAGCGCCACGTGGGGCCGGTGAGCTCCGTGGCGCCGAGGGGGTGGATCACGTCGCCCGCGAGCGCGAAGCCCGGCGCGGGCTCGTCGGTCACCGCGGGGTCTCGCGCGATGCGCACGGCGAAGCCCCCGTCGTGGTCTTCGACCACCACCTTCGGCAGCACGGGCTCGCGCGAGACGTGCACCGGGCGCCCGTCGAGCAGCACCTCGCCGTGGCCCGCGAGCGCTTCGAAGAGGGCCGCGGCGTCGCCGGGCCGCGACGTGAGCGCGCGGTCGGCCGCGAGGTCGGCGTCGGTGACCGCGAGGGGCACGGTCGCGTCGGCGAGCGAGCCTCCGAGCGGGGTCTCGGCGCCGTCGGGCGAGACGATGACGCGCTCGCACGCGATGGCGCCGCGTGCGCGAGAGAGCCGGTAGCGCACGCGAGATTGCACCGTCTCGGGCGAGGGGAGCGAGGCGCCGCTCGCGCGCGCGGCCTCGAGCGCGACGGCGCCCGCGACGACGTGGGCGCAGGGGTCCGAGCCTCCGCAGTCGCAGGCCCACTCGCCGGTCTCGGGGTAGAGCGCGGCGGTGGCGGGCGTGGGCCAGTCGGGGATCGGCACCGCGAGCACGGCCTCGTCGTCGGACTCGCGCACGAGCATCACGGCGCCCTCGCGGGCGAGCTCGGAGCCGGCGGACCATCGGGTCGAGGGGCAGCGCTTGCGGAGCAGCGCGATCAGCGTCTGGAGCTGCGAGAGGGGGACGGGCATGGCCCCGCCCTCTTACTACAGCGCGGCGTCAGGTGGGCTCGCCGTCGGCGAAGGGCGGGGCGTCGTCGTCGCTGGAGTCTCCGTCGGGCGGCGGCGCCGACCGCGACGCGCCGGCGGCGCGGGCCACGCGGGCGAGCACGGCGATCACGTCGCCGAGGCCCTCGAAGAAGCCGCGCTCGGTGTACGTCACGCCGTGGCGCTCGCAGAGCGCGCGCACCGCGTCGGACATGCGCCCGAGGTTGTGCCGCGGCATGATGGGGAAGAGGTGGTGCTCCACCTGCTTCTCGAGCCCGCCGAAGAACCACGCGGTGCCGCGCGGCGCGCGGACGTTCTGCGACGCGGCGCACTGGAGCTCGTAGAAGCCCGGCGCCTCGTCGCGGCGGAGCATCGGCCGCGCGTTGTGGCCGACGAGAAAGACCGTTCCGATCATCACGCCCGACGCGAGCTGCGCGAGGAGGTAGAACCCCACGCGCGCGCCCCACGAGGGCAGCAGGGCCAGCGCCGCGACGGTGCCCGCGTGGTGCAGCGCGAGGGCCGCGAGCTCGTGGCCGCGCATGCGCACGCGCGGCGCGCGCAGCGCCCAGAGCGCGCTCTGGGCCACCCAGTTGATGCGCGCGAAGGCCACGATGGGCAGCGCCGTGACGAGCTGCGCGCGCACCATGGTGCGGGCGAGGGGCGACGCGCCGTCGAGGTCGCGCTCGTCGAACGAGAGCAGGGGCATCGTGTCGATGTCGGTGTCGGCGCCGAGCACGTTGGGCAGCGCGTGGTGGGTGTTGTGCTTGTGCCTCCACCAGTCGGCCGAGAAGCCGAGGAGCAGCCCGCCGAGCGCGACGCCCACGAGGTCGCCCGCGCGGCGCGTGGGGAAGACCGCGTGGTGCACGATGTCGTGGGCGAGCCAGCCGCCCTGCTGCCACGCGAGCGCGAGGGCGAGCGCGGCGAGGGGCCAGAGCGCGGGCGCGAGGGCGATCGTGGCGATCGACGCGGCCGCGAGCGCGACGACGAGCGCGCCGCGGCGGTAGAACCACGCGCGGTCGGCGGTGAACATCCCCTCGGCCTGGGCGCGCGCGCGCAGCGCTTCGAAGTCGCGCTCGACGTCGCCCGACGACGCGGGGTCGGGCGCGAGCGCGGGGGGATTGCGCGCGCGCAGCCCCTTGAGGGCGCGGCGCGCGAGGGGGCCGTGAAAGGCCGCGAACACGGCGCTCGCGTCGCGGCCCATGAAGTACTTCAGGAGGTTGCCGCCGGGGTGGTTGGGCGCCCAGCGGGCCACGTCGTAGATCTCGCCGTCGATGCGTACGCAGTCGTCTGCAGAGGGAGGGTCTTTGCGTTCGTCACGTGCCATGCGGCGCGGGAGAGTACAGGAAGCGCGCGCGTCGCAAATGGCCCCCCCGGCCGCATTCTCTGCGGGGTGTGCGGCCTACGGACGCACGCTGCGGAGCGTCACGTCGCCGTCGACGAAGCGGCGGATCCAGTCGTCGAAGCCCTGGGGGCGCAGGGGCTGGAGCTGCATGACGTGCAGCAGGCCCGGCGCGATGAAGTAGCGCGCGCCGGGCCAGGTGCGGTCGGCGCGGTCGGCGAGGCCCACGATGCGCGAGCGGAAGTCCGAGGGCGAGAGGCCCATGAAGGTGCTGATGACGGCGTCGTTCTCGAACGAGAGCACCGCGAAGCGGTTGTCGGCGTAGCGGGTGCGGTAGTAGTCGACGAAGGCGTCGATGCTGGTGGTGCACGCGGGGCAGTCGCTCGGCAGCTCGACGCCCCAGTTGCGGGCCCACGTCTGCCAGCGGTCGCCCGAGGGCTGAATGGGCTGCCCCGAGTCGTCGACGACGGAGACGCGCACCCAGGGGAAGGCGTCCTGCACGCGCGGGAGGTTGAACGCCGAGCCGAAGCCCCCGGCGCTGTCGCCCGCGAGGAAGACCCTGCGCGCGTCGGGGAAGGTCGCCACGACGCGGGGGAGGAAGAGCGAGAGGTTGCGCGCGCCCATGTGGTGCGTCTCGCGGCGCCCGAGGAAGTCGTAGGTGGCGACGCGGTTGCCCGCGTGCACGTCGCCCGTGCAGTAGGGCACGTACACGAGGTTGAAGTCGCGGAAGGGGTTGGCGCTCTCGCGGCGCATGAAGAGCATCGCGGGGCGCGCGACGTCCGTGGCGAACTCGAGGCGGCCGTAGCCCGTGGCGACGTAGAACGACGTCGAGACCGGGCCCCAGCACGTGAGGCCGTCCCAGCACGCGCCGCCGCCCTGGAGGAAGATCAGCACGTCGCGCGAGCCCGCGCGGGGGTTGATGCCGAAGCCCGTGGGGCGCCCGTTGGCGCACGCGGAGCCCGGCACGTCGACCCACGTCCACTGGCCCTCGGGCGCGCGCACGGGCTCGGCGTCGGGCGCGACGTGGGCGTCGGCGACGTTGTGAAGCCTACCGAGATCACGATGCGCCTCCTCGGAACCGAAGTGCGCGGCGTCGAATCCGGCAGCAAGACCCTCAAG
>JBDHVF010000462.1:0-6666 GCA_039809605.1 Polyangiales bacterium
CGCGCCGCCGCCCGTCGCGCGTCGCAGGCCGCAGCCCGGCGCTCGCGCGATCGACGCGTGGGGCGAGCCCGTCGCGCCGCGGCCCGTCCCCGTGTTCCCCGCGGGCGCTCCGCCCGCCGCACGACAGCCCTCGGGCTCGACCTGGAACCCCGATGAACCGTGATTCACTCGCGCGCTGGCTGCGACCGCTCGCGCTCGCCGCGCCGCTGCTCCTCGCGCCCGCGCTCGCGCACGCGCAGCAGGGCCCCGACGAGGGGCGGCAGCTCTTTCAGTACGGCCGCGGCTACTACGAGCAGCGGCGGTGGGCCGAGGCGCTCGACGCGTTCCGCAGGTCGTCCGACGCGCTCCCTTCGCCCAACACGCGGCTCTACATCGGCCGGTGCCTGCGCGAGCTCGGCCGCGCGGCCGAGGCGTGGGGCGAGCTCGAGCGCGCCGCCGACGAGGCCGACGCCCGCGGGTCGCAGGACCCTCGCTACGCCCGCACCGCCGAGACCGCGCGCCAGGAGTCGGCCGCGCTCGCCGACCGCGTGGCCTTCCTCGTCGTCGAGCTCCAGCAGCAGGCGCCCGGCGTGGCGGTGACGGTCAACGGACGTCCGCTGCCGAGCGAGCGATGGGGGCGCCTCTACGCCGTCGACCCCGGCGCCGTGACCGTCGACGCCGTCGCCGACGGGTACGCGCCCTTCCGCGCCACGTCGTCGCTCGCCGCCGGGCAGCAGGCGCGCGTGGCCGTCACGCTCACCCCCGCGGGCGCCGCGAGCGCGATGATGCCCTCGCCGGGCGCCGTCACGGTGCTCTCCTCGGGCGACCGCGGCGCGCTGCCGGTCGCCACCGTGGTCGCGCAGCCCGCGCAGCGCTCGCCGTGGCGCGCGGTGGGCATCGCGGCGATGAGCACGGGCCTCGCGCTCGGCGTCGTGGGGCTGCTCACGGGCCTGCGCGCGTCGAGCATTCGAAGCGACCTCGACGCGCGCTGCCCGCAGGGCTGCGGCCCCACTCCCCCCGCCGACGTGCTCGCGTCGGTCGACGAGGGCAACTCGATGGTGCTCTACACCAACCTCGCGTGGGGCACCGGCGCGGCGCTGCTCGTCGGCGGCGCCGTCGCCTTCTTCGCCTCGGGCGGCAGCGCGCAGGAGCTCTACACCCCCACCTTCGCGCGCAACGCCCCTCCGCGGCGCTCGTGGCGGCCCTTCTTCGACCCGGCGCGCGGCGCCGCGGGCGTCTCGGGGAGCTTCTGATGCGCCCCGCGCTCGCGCTCGCCGCCTCGCTCCTCGCGGGCTGCTCGATCGATTTCGACCGCTACCTCGCGACCCCTGCGTCTGCGATGGACGGCGGCCCCTTCGCCGACCGCCCCTCGACCGGTGACGCGCCCGTGACCCCCGCCGACGCCGGGCCTCCGTGCACGGCTCCCTATGTGATCGCCGCCGTCGAGAACCTCTCGGGCGCGACGGGCGCCCACGGCTCGCTCGTGCGCGTCGAGCTCGCGACGGGCCGCCGCTGCCGCGACCTCGGCGCCGGGGTGCTGCCCGAGCAGCCCCTCGCGCTCCACACGCTCGCCGACGGCAAGGTCGCCGTGGCCTCGCGCGGCCAGGTCAACGTCTTCGACCCGGCCTCGGGCGCGACGGTGATCTCGGTGCCCGTCGACGACTCGAACACCCTGCCCGCCGACGTGCTCCCGCTCGAGACGCCCGACGGCGCGGGCTTCGCGGTGGCCTACCTCAACGTCACCACCAGCGACGTGCGCGCGCTGCGCGTGTTCACGCTCTCGCGCCAGCTCGACCCGCTCACCTCGCTGCCCGTGGGGCAGGGGATGGTCTCGGTCACCGCCCACCCGCGCGACCCCGCGGCCCTGCTCGCGGTGCGCGGAGACAGCGGCGAGACCTTCACCGTGCGCCCCTCGTTCACGGGCGGCGCCGCGACGCGCGAGCCCTTCGCGTCGCCCATCATGGGCGCGAAGAGCGTCTACGCGCTGCCCCGCGAGGCCGGCGGGCACGTCGTCTGGGTCGTCGCCACGTCGGGCCGCGACGGCGACGCCGCCATGCGCCTCACCACGCCCGCGACGGGAGCGCCGCCCTTTCTCGCGATGGGACCGACGACCTTCACCTGCGCCGCCGCCCGCTGCCGCGCGGTCGTTCGCGCCGTGCCCGACCCCTCCGACGGAGCGCCCATCGCCGTGTGCGAGAGCGCCGCCACGTCGGGCGGCGTCAACGTCCGTCACGTCGTGCGCGCGGGCGACGGCGCCGGCTGCATGCTGCTCGACGGCGCGACGCTCCCGGCCCGCTCGCGCATCGCCGCGCTCGCCGTCGTGCGGTAGCGGCCCCCGCACCCCCGCGCCCGCGATGGACCCCGCCGACGAGAAGACCCCGCGCGACCGCGTCGAGACGCTGCGCAACGTCGCGCGCACGCTCGCCATGGTGGCCTCGATCGCGCGCTGGCGCCTCGCGGTCTACGCCGCCACGCAGGGGCTCTCGGCCCTCGGCGACGTGGCGCTCGTCTGGGTCGCCAAGCGCATCATCGACGCCGTGGTGCTCTCGGCCTCGCGGCACGGCGACGACGCGTCGGTGCGCGCCGCGCTCACGTGGGTGGCCGCCGAGTTCGCCGTGGTGGCCGCGCAGAAGCTCCTCGCGCAGGTCGAGGCGCACCAGACCACGCTCCTGCGCTCGGAGCTCGGGCTGCACGTGAACGTCCTCCTGCTCGAGAAGGCGCTCGACGTGTCGTTCCCGCACTTCGAAGACCCCGAGTTCGCCAACCGCATGACGCAGGCGCGGCGCGAGGCCAGCTCGCGGCCCTTTCAGATGTTCTCGGGCGCGGTCTCGCTCGCGAGAGACCTCGTGACCTTCGCGGGCTACGCCGCCCTGCTCGTCTCGCTCGGCCCGTGGGCCATCGCCGCGCTCGTGGCCTCGTCGGTGCCCGCGTTCGCGGGCGAGGCGTACTTCGGGCGCCTCGGCTTCGAACGCCAGAGCGCCCGCACGCAGCGCAACCGCCAGCTCTTCTACCTCGAGGGCGTGCTCACCGGAGAGGCCACCGCCAAGGAGGTCAAGCTCTTCTCCCTCGGCCGCTGGCTCACCGAGAAGTACCGCGAGATCCACCTGGGCTTTCACGCCGAGGAGGCCGCCCTCTCGCGCCGCCGCGCGCGCTGGCTCTTCGCGCTCACCACGCTCTCGTCGGCCACGCTCTACGGCGTCTACCTCTTCATCGCCTCGAAGGCCGCGCGCGGCGCCATCACCCTCGGCGCGATGACCCTCTACCTCACGGTCTTCACGCGCGGGCAGGCCCTCGTGCAGCGCGCCCTCACGGGGCTCGCGCGCATGTACGAGCACGACCTCTACATGTCGAACCTCTTCGGCTTCCTCTCGGTCGAGAGCGACGAGCCCGACCGCCCGCTGGTCGACGACGCGCGCGAGGTGCGCGCGCCCCCGTCGGTGCGCTTCGAACGCGTGAGCTACCGCTACCCCGGCGCCGACCGCGACGCGCTCACCGACGTGACCCTCGCGCTCGAGCCCGGCGAGACCGTGGCGCTCGTGGGCCGCAACGGCGCGGGCAAGACCACGCTGGTCAAGCTCCTGGTGGGGCTCTACCGCCCCACGAGCGGGCGCATCTTCATCGACGACGTCGACACCGCCACGATGCACCCCGCCGAGGTGCGCCGCCGCGTCGGCGTGATCTTTCAAGACTTCGTGCGCTTCCAGTTCTCCGCGGGCGACAACGTGGGCGTCGGGTGGCTGCCGCGCCGCGGCGACCGCGCGGCCGTCGAGCGGGCGGTGGAGGACGCCGGCGCGCGCGACGTGATCGCGCGGCTGCCCAGGGGCCTCGACACGCCCCTCGGGCGCGCCTTCGGCGGCGACGACCTGAGCGTGGGCCAGTGGCAGCGCATCGCCCTCGCGCGGGCGTTCATGCGCCCGAGCGCGCTCCTCGTGCTCGACGAGCCCACCGCGGCCCTCGACGCCGAGAGTGAGCACGAGGTCTTTCAGCGCTTCAAGGAGCTCAAGGCCGGCCGCACCGCCCTGCTCATCACCCACCGCTTCGCCAGCGTGCGCATGGCCGACCGCATCGTGGTGTTCGAGGGCGGGCGCGTGATCGAAGAGGGCGCCCACGCGGCCCTGCTCGCGGCCGGCGGGACGTACGCGCGGATGTTCCGCCTGCAGGCCGAGGGCTACGCCGACGTGGCCTCGGCCCCGCCCGGCGCTGTACCGTAGCGCGCGATGGAAGCCGAAGTGATCGTGGTGGGTGCGGGCCTCGCGGGGCTCACGGCGGCGACGTGGCTCGCGCGCGCGGGGCGCGACGTGCTGGTGCTCGAGGCGCGCGACCGCGTCGGCGGGCGCACGTACACCAGGGTCTTCGACGGCATGTCGTTCGACCTCGGCGGGCAGTGGCTCGGGCCCACGCAGCGCCGCATGCTCGCGCTCTGCCGCGAGCACGGGGTCGCCACCTTCCCCACGCGGTGCGACGGGGCCAAGGTGCTCGACGACGGCGAGCGCGTGCGGCGCTACGAGGGCAAGATCCCGCGCATCTCGCTGCTGCACCTGGCCGAGGTGCAGGTCGCGATGATGCGCCTCGAGCGCTACTGCAAGAGGCTCCCGCGCGACCTGCGCGACCCGTCGCTCGCGGGCTGGGAGGGCGCCAGCCTCGACGCGTGGCGCGGGCGCATGCTCCGCTCGAAGGGCTCGCGCGAGCTCTTCGACGTCGCCGTGCGCACGGTCTTCGGCGCCGAGCCCGCCGAGGTCTCGATGCTCTGGTTCGTCTACTACCTCTCCACGGGCGGCGGCTTCGCGGCCCACATCGACACGCCCGGCGGCGCCCAGCAGGACCGCATCGTCGGCGGCGCGCAGCCCATCTCCGAGGCCATTGCGAAGGCCCTCGGCGACCGCGTGCGCCTCGGCCACCCGGTGCGCGAGGTCGCCGACGAGAACGGCCGCGTCGAGGTGCGCACCGACGCGGGCGCCTTCCGCGCGCGCAAGGCGGTGGTGTGCGTGCCGCCCGCGACGCTGCTGCGCATCGCGTTCAGGCCGGGCCTGCCGGGGGCGCGCGACCTCGCGCTGCAGCGCATGCCCATGGGGGCGACGGTGAAGCTCCTCGCGCGCTACGAGCGCCCCTTCTGGCGCGAGCGGGGCTTCTCGGGCGAGTACGTCTCGACGCGCGGGCCCGCGAGCATGGTGATCGACAACACGTCGCACGACGGGCGGTTCCCCGCGCTGCTGGCCTTCGTGGTGGGGCGCGACGCGTACGGGTGGTCGTCGCGCGACGAGGGCGAGCGGCGCCGCGCGGTGCTCGACCAGATGGCCCGCGCCTTCGGCGACGAGGCGCGCAGGCCCGCGGCCGTCATCGAGCAGGACTGGGCCGAGGAGCCCTGGACCCGCGGCTGCCCCACGGGCAACGCGCTGCCCGGCGCGCTCACCATGCGCGGCGCGGCGCTGCGAGAGCCCGTGGGCAACCTGCACTGGGCGGGCACCGAGACGGCCTCGGAGTGGGTGGGCTACATGGAGGGCGCCGCGGAGTCGGGCGAGCGCGCCGCGCGCGAGGTGCTCGCGTCGCTCGGGTGACCGTCAGCGCCGCGGGGCCGCGGGCGGCGGCGGGGTCTGCGGCGGGGGCGCGCTCGCGGGGTGGTTGGGGGTCGTGGTGCGCGAGACGTCGATGTCGATGCCGCGCACGGTCTCGGCGAGGCGCACGCGGCGCTCGCCGACCTGCGTGTCGAGCTCGACGACGCGGCGGGTGATCTGGTCGAGCTCGGTGGCGACGCGGCCGAGGCGCGCCGTGAGCTGCGCGCGCAGGTCGGCGGCCTGCGGGTTGCGCTGAATCGCCGTGAGGTTCGAGCGCGTCTCCTCGGCGTTCTGCTGCAGGTCGCGGCGGCGCTGCTCGACGTTGGCGCGCTCGCGGGTGAGGTCCTCCATCTGGCGGCGCAGGTCGAGCGTGGCGCGCAGCGCGGCGGCCACCGGGTCCGAGGGGTGCCCCTCGCGGAGGTACTGCTCGATGGCGACGGCCGCCTGCTCGTTCGAGAGGTCGAGCTGCTGCGAGAAGGGGGTGCGCGTGGTGACGAGCACCTCGTTGTGGCCCCGCGCGGGCACCACCACGGGCACGAGCGCGTTGCCGTTCGAGAGCTCGGTGCCCTGCGGCGGCTCGTGGAGCTGCGCGCCGTTGAGCGGGTGGCGCACCATCACGCGCGCCTCGCGGTCCATGCCGTTGCGCACGCGCCAGGTCATGCGCTGCACGTTGAAGCGCTCGACGGTGAGCGTCTCGCGCTGCATGCGCACGAGGCGCGAGCCCTCGACGGCCCACGTGCCGTTGCCCTCGACCGCGAGCGCGCGCTCGAGCGAGAAGGGCACCGTGGTGGTGGCCGCGTCGGGCAGCGGGTCGAGCATCCCCTGGCCGAGGAACGCACCCTCTTCGAAGATCGCGATGGGGCCTCGCTCGAGCAGGGCGCCCGTGCGGTTCTCGAAGCGCGCGACGTGAAAGGGGTGCGACGCCGAGTCGGCCACGCCGGGGTCGGGCGCGAAGAGGTACATGCGCTCGCCGGGGATGTCCCTCGCCGCGAGCATGACCATGGTGGCCGAGCGGTCGGGCACGGTCACCGGGTTGGGCAGGTCGTAGCGCGTGTTGCCGCCCTGCACGGCCAGCGCGGCGAGCGAGGCGACGCTGGCCCGCGCCGACGTGGGCGGCGGCGGGGGCGGCGCGGCG
>JBDHVF010000463.1:0-6663 GCA_039809605.1 Polyangiales bacterium
GCGCTCGCGCTCGCGTCGGCGGTCCCGCGCTCCGACGCGCTGGGCCTCGGGCTCGCGGCGGCCGCGTGCGCGGCGCGCCACCCCGCGCTCTCGGGGGCGCTCCTCTCGCTCTCGCTCGGCGCCCGCCCGAGCTACGCGGCGCTCGTGGCCCCGCTCGCGGCGCTCTTCGTGTGGCGCGCGACGTGGCGCGACCGCGCCCTCTTCGCGTCGTCGTTCGCCGCGACGGCCCTCGCGTGGCTCACGTGGCTGATGGTCGCGTCGGGCGGCGTCGATCGTTACGTCGCGCTCACGCGCGCGCAGGCCGCCGGGCACTTCAACGACTGGGGCGGCAGCGCGTGGACGCGACCCGACCACGCCGCGCGCGTCGCGTCGTTCGCGCGCTCGCTCGGCGAGTGCTTCGCGGTCGACCTCACGCCGTGGGGCGCCGCGCGCGCGCTCGCGTGGACGTCGCTCATGGCACTCGGGCTTCGCTCGCTCTCACGGGCCGACCGCGCCCGCCTCGCGGTCGCGGCGCTCCCCTACGCGCTCGTCGCGTACTTCACGCAGAACGTCGCCGACGAGCCGCGGCACCTCCTGCCGCTCGCGCTGGCGCTCGCGCTCCTCGCGTCGCGCGGCCTGTCGTCTGCCGAGAGTCACCCCCTCGTGCGCGGCGCGTGGGCGCGGGTCGGGGTGAGGGCCCTCGCGCTCGCCCTCGCGCTCCCGTCGCTCCACCTGCTCGCGGTGCAGCGCACGCGCGAGCCGCCGGGCGTCGCGATGGGGCGCCGCGTGCTGCGCGCGCACCCCCGCGGCGACGCGCTGATCTTCGGGGGGCGCAGCGCGCGGCTGGCGGCGTGGGCGGGGCAGCGGTCGCTGCCGCGCACGCTGATGGGCGAGGTCGACGTGACGCTCGAGCGGCTCGACCGGCTGCCGCGGCACGTGTACGTCACGAACGAGGTGCGAATGCGCGAGCGGGCGCGCGGCGCGTTCGGCCCCGCGGCGGTGTTCTGCCGCGACGCGCGGGTCGATCGGGCGGGGGCCTGCGTGGCGCTCTACCCGTACGACGTGCTCGGGCGTTGACCCGCGGGCCGCGGGCGTGCGATCGGTGCGGGCGTATGGCTACACGACCTTCGCGCGGAATCGATGGCCTGTACCCCGACCTCGCGGCGCGGCGGGCGGGCCGCCTCAAGGTGTCGCGGCTGCACGAGATCTACTGGGAGGAGTCGGGCAACCCCGACGGAAAGCCCGTGGTCTTTCTGCACGGGGGCCCTGGCGGCGGGAGCGACCCCAAGTACCGTCGCTTCTTCGACCCCACGCGCTACCGCGTCGTGCAGTTCGACCAGCGCGGCTGCGGCCAGAGCACGCCCCACGCGTGCCTCGAGGAGAACACCACGTGGGACCTCGTGGCCGACATCGAGGCCGTGCGCGCGCTGCTCGGCATCGAGCGCTGGCAGGTGTTCGGCGGGTCGTGGGGCTCCACGCTCGCGCTCGCGTACGCCGAGGCGCACCCCGAGCGGGTGACCGAGATGGTGCTGCGCGGCGTCTTCCTCCTGCGCCGCCAGGAGATCGAGTGGTTCTACCAGCGCGGCGCGAGCGCGATCTTCCCCGACGCGTGGGAGCGCTACCTCGAGCCCATCCCCGAGGCCGAGCGGGGCGACATGCTGGCGGCCTACCACAAGCGCCTCACGGGCGACGACCTGGCCGCGCGCCGCCGCGCCGCCGTCGCGTGGAGCGTGTGGGAGGGCTCGACGAGCAAGCTCCTGGTCGACCCCGACATGGTGCGCCGCGTCTCGCAAGAGGGCTTCGCCGACGCGTTCGCGCGCATCGAGTGCCACTACTTCGTCAACCGCGGGTTCCTGCGCTCCGACGCGCAGCTCCTCGAGGACGTGGGGCGCATCCGGCACGTGCCCGCGGTGATCGTGCAGGGCCGCTACGACGTCGTGTGCCCCGCCGAGAGCGCGTGGGCGCTGCACCGCGCGTGGCCCGAGGCCGAGCTCGTGATCGTGCCCGACGCGGGCCACTCGGCGCTCGAGCCGGGCATCACCCGCGCCCTCGTCGACGCCACCGACCGCTTCGCGACGCTGTAGCGCTCAGCGCGCGGCGTGGGCCTCGTCGTGGGCCTCCTCCTCGTCTTCTTCTTCGTGCGCCATGAGCACGTCTTTGCCCGCGGTGAGGCCGTAGATGAAGCCCCCGACGGTGCCGACGAGCGCGCACCCGGCGATGTACGTCGGGAAGCGGTGCAGCGGCACGAGGATGTACACGCTGGTCACCACGAAGATCTGCACGGCGCGGTAGGCCTGGTTCTTCGACAGGTGCAGCTTGGGCTGGGGCAGGTTCGAGACCATCAGCACGGCGTTGAGGGCGAGGGCGCCCACGAAGACCTGGAGCACGCCGTCGCCGAGCCCGAGCTCGTGCTTCGCGAGAAAGGCCGACGCGAGGATGCCGCCGCTGCTGGTCGACGGCAGGCCGAGGAAGAAGTGCGGCCCGATGTTCGACGTGGTGACGTTGAACTTCGCGAGGCGCAGCGCGGCCGCGAGCACGTACACCGCGCCGAGGGCGAGCAGGAGCGCGTTGGGAAAGCCCGTCGACCACTGCGGCAGCGCCCACGGCACGGCGCGCGTGACGAGCGCCGCGGGGGCCATGCCGAAGGTGACGAAGTCGCTGAACGAGTCGAGCTGCACGCCGAACTCGCTGCTGGCCTTGAGCTTGCGCGCCACGGTGCCGTCGAGCTTGTCGAGCAGCACCGCGTACAGGATCAGCCACGCGGCCGAGAGGAAGCCCTCGCGCGTGGTCGACGTGAGCGACGTGTGGATCGACGCGAGGCCGATGACCAGCCCCGTGCACGTCACGGCGTTGGGGACCATGTAGCGGGCCGGGAAGCGGTCGAAGATGCGCATCGCGAGGAAAGTTCCCCGCGAGTCGGTCGCGCTGTCAAGTGTGCGGACTTCTCCCGCGCGGCGCCGCGGCGGCATGGCCCGTGCTCACGAGCGCGCCCGCGGTGCACGCCCTCCGCGCGGGTCGTCACGCCGCTGTCACCTTCGAGGGCTACGCTCCGTCGCGCCGTGAACCCTCGCCCGAACCCCCGCGTGCTGATCGTCGAAGACGAGCCCGACCTCGTGCGGCTGCTCGAATACAACCTCCAGAACTCGGGCTTCGAGACCCGCTCGGTGGGCCGCGCGGGCGACGCGCTGCGCGTCGCGCAGGCCGAGCAGCCCGACGTGATCCTGCTCGACCTCATGCTCCCCGACGGCTCGGGCGCTGATGTGTGCCGCGCCCTCAAGGCCGGCGCCGCGACGAGGAACATCCCCGTGATCATGGTCACCGCCCGCGGCGAGGAGATCGACCGCGTGGTGGGCTTCGAGCTCGGCGCCGACGACTACGTGGTCAAGCCCTTCAGCGTGCGCGAGCTCGCGCTGCGCGTGCGCGCGATCCTCCGGCGCACCGAGTCCGACGCCCCGCCCGGCGCGGCGGCCGACGCGGTGACCTTCGGCCGGCTGCGCGTCGACCGCACCGCCCACCGGGTCTACGTCGACGACGCCGAGGTCGTGCTCACGGCGCTCGAGTTCCGGCTGCTCACCACGCTCATCGAGCGGCGCAACCGGGTGCAGAGCCGCGACACGCTGCTCTGCGACGTGTGGGGCCTGCAGCTCCACGTCGAGACGCGCACCGTCGACACGCACATCAAGCGCCTGCGCGAGAAGCTCGGCGCCGCGGGCGACTACATCCACACGGTGCGCGGCGTGGGCTACCGCTTCGCCTCGAACCCCGACGACCCCGGTTGAGCCCTCCCATGCGTCGCGCCCTGAGCCCCGTGGGTTTGCGCCTGCGCCTCTTCGTCGTCTCGATCGCCCTCGTGCTCGTGGGCCTCGCGGGCGCGCGGTGGTACCTCTCGTCGGCCCTCGGCGACGCCCTCGAGCGACGCGCGCGCGACGAGCTCGCCGCCCGCGCGTCGATGAGCGCCACGGCCCTCGCGGCCGCGGGGGCCTTCGACACCGCGCGCGCCGACGGCCTCCTGCGCGACCTCGCGCGCCAGGCCCGCGTGCGCCTCACGCTCGTGTCGCCCTCGGGCGCCGTGGCGGCCGACTCGGCCGTCGCCCCCGCGGACCTCGCGGCCCTCGACAACCACGCCGCGCGCCCCGAGGTCGCCCAGGCCGCGCGCGAGGGCAGGGGCTCCTCGCGGAGGGACAGCGGCACGCTCCACCGCCCGCTCCTCTACGCCGCCACGAGGCTGTGGGGGCCCGGCGGCGCGTGGGTCGTGCGCGCGGCGGTCTCGCCGGAGCTCCTGCGCGACGCGCGCGCGGCCACGGGACGTCTCCTCACCCTCGGGGCGCTGCTCGGGCTCGTGGCCGCCGCGGGCATGTCGTGGCTCGCCGTGACGCTCGCCGCGCGGCCCCTGCGGGCGCTCACCGAGACGGCGCGGGCGATGGTGCGCGACCTCGGCGTGCGCGCGCTGCTGCCGCTGGGCGACGAGGTCGGCGAGCTCGCGGGCGCGCTCGACGAGCTCGCCGACAACCTCTCGGCCTCGCTCGCGAGCCTCGAGCGCGAGCGCGACCGGCTCGGGGCCATCCTCGAGGGCATGGCCGAGGGGGTGCTGGTCACGAGCGCCGACGGCTCCGTCGCGCTCGCCAACCGCGCGCTGCGCGAGATGCTTCTGATGGAGCACGACGCCGTGGGCCGCGCCCGCGTCGAGGCGCTGCGCAACGACGACCTGCGGGCGGCCTTCGACGAGGCCCTGCACGCGCGCGCGCCCGTGACCCGCGAGCTCTCGGTCGACGGCGTGCGCCCGCGGCGTGTGACGGCGCGCGTCGCGCCCCTCGAGAGCCCCGGCGGCGGCGCCGTGGCCGTGCTCAGCGACGTGACCGAGCTCCGTCGCCTCGAGACCGTGCGCCGCGACTTCGTCGCCAACGTCTCGCACGAGCTCCGCACGCCCATCGCGGCCATCCGCGCCGCGGCCGAGACGCTGCTCATGGGCGCGCTCGAGCGCCCCGACGCGGCGCGCGAGTTCGTCTCCATCGTCGACCGCCACGCCGAGCGGCTGCACGCGCTCGTCGAAGACCTGCTCGAGCTCTCGAAGCTCGAGGCGCGCGAGTTCGCCATGGCCCCCGAGGCCCTCTCGGTGGGCGACACCGTCGCCCGCGCCGTCGAGCTCCTCGCCCTCGCCGCCAGGGCCAGGGGCACGCGCGTCACGACGGACGTCGCGCCCGACCTGCCGCGCGTCGAGGCCGACCCGAGGGGCCTCGAGCACGTGCTCACCAACCTCGTCGACAACGCCATCAAGTACTCGCCCGAGGGCGCGCGGGTGACCGTGCGCGCGCGGCGCCGCGGCGAGGGCGTGCGCGTCACCGTCGAAGACAACGGGCCGGGCATCGACGCCCGCCACCTGCCGCGCCTCTTCGAGCGCTTCTACCGCGTCGACAAGAGCCGCTCGCGCTCGCTCGGCGGCACCGGCCTCGGCCTCGCGATCGTCAAGCACATGTGCGAGGCCATGGGCGCGTCGGTCTCGGTCGAGAGCGCCGTGGGCCGCGGCTCGGCGTTCCACGTCGACCTGCGCGCGGCCGGGGCCTGACGCCTCCCGCCGTCCGTTTCCACTGGCAGGCGGCGGCGTTTCGTACAACACATTGCGGGTTCCAGCGCAGCGGCGGGCGCCCGTCGCCCCCGCAGGAGGCACTGCCCCCGCGATGCTCACCGTCGACTTCTGGGTCTCGCTCGTCACGCTCTCCGCCATGGAGGTGGTGCTCGGCATCGACAACGTGGTGTTCCTCGCGATCCTCATCGCGAAGGTGCCGCCCGAGCGCCGCGAGCCGATCCGCCGCGTGGGCCTCGCGCTCGCCCTCGTCGCGCGCGTGGGCCTGCTCCTCACGCTCCAGTGGATGATGGGCCTCGTGCGCCCGCTCTTTCACCTCGGGTCGCGCGGCTTCTCGGCGCGCGACCTCATCCTCCTGGGCGGCGGCCTCTTCCTCATGGCCAAGAGCGCCAAGGAGATCCACGACAAGGTCGAGCGCGACGAGGACGAGTTCGAGGGCGCCGACGCCGAGGCCCGCAAGCGCTTCAACGTCGTCGGCACGATCGTCCAGATCATCGTGGTCGACCTCATCTTCTCGCTCGACTCGGTGGTCACCGCCGTGGGCATGGCGCGCGACATCCGCGCGATGATCGCCGCGATGCTCATCGCCGTGAGCGTGATGGGCTTCTTCTCGAAGGCCGTCGGCGAGTTCGTCGAGGCCCACCCCTCGGTCAAGCTCCTGGCCCTGTCGTTCCTCACGCTCATCGGCGTGATGCTGCTCGCCGAGGGCCTCGGCCAGCACATCGACAAGGGCTACATCTACTTCGCCATGGCGTTCTCGCTCGGCGTCGAGCTCCTCTCGATGCGCTACCGAAAGCGCCGCGCCGCGCGCCCCACGCCCGCGCCGATGCAGAGCCTCGCCGACCCGCGCGAGGGCCCCTCGCGCGACTGACCCCACGGCGGTGTTCGCGCTCGACGACTACACCCTCGCGGCCCCCGGCTCCGGCACGCTGCGCCGCGTGCTCGCGCGCGTGTGGCCCGTGCTCGTCGACGACCTCGTCACGCTCCCGCCCGCGCCCGCGCCGTGGGGCGAGGCGCAGGCCGCCGTGCTGGCCTCGGTGCGCGCCGCGCTCGCCGTCGACCCTCGGGCGCCCGCGCGCGCGCTGCGACGGCCGTCGATCGCG
>JBDHVF010000464.1:0-6656 GCA_039809605.1 Polyangiales bacterium
TCTCGGTGTTCATGATCCCGATTTCGCTGTTCATGATGCGCCGATTTCAGCGTTCACGATGGGCCGACGCGCGCACTCCAGGCGTACGCGTGGCCCGGAAATGTGCGCCAGCTCATGAACGTGCTCCGTCGCATCGTCGTCACGCACGACGCGACGCACATCACCCGCGAGGAAGTGTGTGCGGCTCTCGCCTTCGAGGGGCGCGCCCTCCGCGAGTGCCACGAGGCGTGCTCGACCGCGACCATCCTCGGCGTGCTCGCGGCGGAAGGCGGGAACGTCTCCCGGACGGCCCGTCGCCTCGGCGTCGCCCGCTCCACCGTGCGTGCCCACGCGCGTCGCGCGGGCGCGCTCACCCCAACCTGACCCGTGCGGGAGCCCTCCCTTCGCTCCCGCCCTCCTTCCCTGAGGGGAGCATCGAGCGCACGCCGCGCTCCATCGCTGCCCTCCGGGAGAAGAGGTTCCTCATGAACGCGTCGATCATCCCCGCCTCGTCCGCGCTCGCCGTCGCGAGCGCTCCCGCCTCGCCGCCCCCGCCGCCCGGCGGACCGCGCGGCCGCCCCTTTGCGAGCGTCTACAACGACGTGATGCAGCGCGCCGACGACATGCTCCCGGACCGCGTGGTCCACGTCGCCGACCTGCGCATGACCCCCGCGGGCCACCTCGCGGTGCCCGGCGGCGTCGAGCTCCGCCTGAACGAGTGGGCGCGCAAGCAGCTCGCCACCATGCTCGGCCTGCGCTGGCAGAAGTGGTTCGAGTCGACCTCGGGCGAGGAGCGCGCCGAGGAGGTCAACCGCCGCTTCTCGCGCACCCCCGGCGAGAAGAAGATCAAGGCGTGGAAGGACCCGACCGGCGAGGCCCACGGCATCGCCCGCGCCTTCCTCGCCCCGACCTTCACGCCGATCGACGACGCGCGCATCTTCGAGCGCATGCACACGATGATGAAGGGGCTCCTCGACGAGTACCGCTTCACCACCGTGACCATGACCGACTCGACGACCCACTACACCGCCGTGCACGTCGAGGGCTTCGACCTCGACGGCCAGGGCGACCTCCTCCACCCGGGGTTCCACCTGCGGAACTCGGAGGTGGGGGCGAGCGCGCTCTCGCTCGACGACCACTGGCTCCGCCTCGTCTGCACGAACGGCCTGATGGTGCGTGTCGGCGGCAAGCGCTCCCTCTACCGCACCCACCGCGCGATCGAGGACGACCAGCTCGCCGCCGCGCTCGTGATCGCGATCAGCCGCCTCCCCGAGCGCTGGCAGCTCTCCTTCACGTGGATGCAGTCGGCGAAGCGGATCACGGTCCCGCACCCCGACGACGCGGTCGGGGCCATCCTCGGCGACTCGGCCGAGGTGCCCAAGGCCCTGGTCGAGGAGGCGCAGCGCCTCGTCCTGCGCGACGGCGATCTCACGCGCTACGGCGTCGTGCAGGCCATCACCTACGTCGCCCACGCGACGAACAAGGACCCCGACGTGCGCTTCGCCATGGAGCGCCTCGCGGGGGACTACCTCGCCGCGACGCCCGCCACCGCGGCGGCGTGACCTCCACGTAACTTCTCATCCCGCTCGGCTCCGCTCTCTGGAAGCCGAGCGTTCTTTTCGCACACCGCCGTGTCTGGCGGTGCCGCGCTCACGATGCGCGCCGCGTCGGCTACGGCAGGAGGTCCCACGCGACGGCACCCGTCGGCGGAGAACTCGACCGCACCGCACCCATGATGGCTCGACGCTGCTCGTCGTCTTCCTGCGAGCGCGTGACCGACGCGATCGCCGCACGTGCCTGCCCGATCTGCCCCAGCACGAGCCGGACGACCGCGAGCTCGAGGCGGAGATCGGTCACCGCCCTGTCAGCGCCGTGTCTTGCTACGGCGCCGCAGTAGGCTTCATCGACGGCAGGGAGCAGGCCGCTTCGCTTGCCGACCGCCCGCAGCAGCGCGCGCACCTCGGCCCGCGAGGGGTCGGCGCACATCGCCCAGCCATAACAGGCGAGTGCCTCGCGGGGTTCGTCCATCATCTCGAAGAGCGAGCCCGCGAACTCGAGGACGTTCGCGGACTTCGGCCCCTGGGGCCGATCACGGTGCCTGACAAGGTCGAATTGCCCGAGGACGCGCCGCAGCACATCGCGGAACGATGGGTGGTCGCGCCATTGCTTCCTGATCGCGTCCCTTGCGTCGGGCCGTCGCAACGCGTCGGCGAGATCGCGGAGACTCTCGTCGTCGGCATCCTCCCCTGAGGCGAGCTGGAACTGCACGCTGGCGGATCCCACCTCGTCCTTCGCGTGCTCCAGCAGGAAGCGGGCGACGGCGCGCAACCGCGCACAACGGAGGGAGTCAGGCGCGGCCCTCGGCTCGCTCACCGCGCGCTTGAGCGTGACCGCGACCGCGGCGACTGTCATCGTAGAGCGAGCGGTGTACTCCGAGCGGTCGGTGTAGGTTGGCGCCCCGCCTGGCAATTCCCTGGCGAGCCGCGCGTGCGCGTACAGGCATGCGGCTCTGTAGGCTTCGCCGAGTTCGATCAGGGCGAGGTCCGCGGCCCGTGTGAAACGCTCGTGGCTGTCGCGCGTTCGGGGGTCGTTGCCCTGCGTAACGAGGCCCGCGATCTCTGGATTGACACCCCTCTGCCGCGACGTTTCGATCTTGGGAGGGCTCCCTGTGCTCGCGGCTCCGGCGTCGGGCGGCGACCGCGAGAGGGTAGGAGGTGTCCGCCCCCGCGCCAGGCGCGCGGAGATCTCAAGGAATTCGCGATGGAGCTCAGGGGACGACTCTGAACACCACAGCCGGAAAGCCAGACCGAGCTCCTCAACGGCCCCTCGGGCGCGCGCAGTGACGACGAGAGAATGAATTCTCTTGGCCGCCTCTGGCTTCGGCATCGCGTTCAGCGCCTTGACGGGTTTCTGCCACCTCTTCGCACTGATGGTCTGCGCGAGCGTCGGCTCTGGATGCGTCGGTATGTGAGTCGGCGTACTCGGTGGGGCCGAGGGGCGTCCCTGCTCGGATCGCTGCGCAGAGTTCGTGGCTCGAACGCTTGAGGGGACACCCTCCGACCTCGCCCCCACCTCCTGCTCGGCGCGAGATACCTTGCGTGGTTGGCTCCCTCCGTCCATCGGCGAGGTAGCCGTCGCGGCAAGAAACCTCTTGTAGAGAATCGGGTCGCGGGGCGCGCAACTGATCCGAAACGCCGCCGTGAGCGCGCCAAGTTCGTTTCTACCGCGGGCCCGCCGCACCATGGCCCGGAGAGCGTCGTCCGTCCCGGCGCCACGGCTCCGCATGACCTCCAGGACCTCCACCTCCCACGAAGTCGCCCCGAGGATGTCCTCCGGCGCGAGCTCCGCAGGAACCTCGCTCGGCAGCGGTGTCGGCGGGGACGGGCGCATTGTCGGCACGTTTGAGCCAAGGCCCTGCGCGGCGCTCGCGAGCTCCGCGCGGGGAGGCGTCAGGTCGCGCGTTGGCGGAGGCACCGAGGGGTGGTCGGCTGACTGCGCCGGCCTTCCTGGAGCGCTCCCCATACTGCTCTCGCCGCTCGCACGGGGCGGAGCGAAGCCCGCCATGGGAGCGGGAACGTGATCTCCAAGGGCTAGTGCCGAGCGCGGCGCGGTCGTCGCCGATGGCATCCGTGGCGGGGTTGCGGGCGCACGTGGCGCGGGTGAGGTGGCCGGCGAGGAGCGCAGCTGCGAGAGCAGCCGCGACGCATGCGCGTGGTGAGGATCGAGCCGCAGGATCTCCTCGCAGCGCGCGGCGGCCGCGGCCTGAGCGTGAAGCCTCTCGTGCTGGATCTGGGCGATCTCCCACAGTAGTCCCACCCGGTCGGTCGCCGCCGACTGGTTTAGTCGGTAGGTCTTGCTTTTGACCAGCGACTCCCAGTCGTTTGTGGCCTCGGCGAGTTTCTCGAAGAGCTTCCGCGTCGATCGCAGCGTGGGGTCCCACCGGAGCAGGTACGCCACGACCGCGTAGCGATCCTCGCGGAGGGGGCTCTCTTCGAAGGCGGCCTCAACGGTCCAATCGATCCGCCCCGACAGATCGCCCGGGGGCAGCCCGCGAAGCGCGGCCTCGTAGTATCGCTGAAACGCCTCCGCACGCCGCCCCGCGAGTTCGTCGAGCTGCCCGAGTTCGATCGCCAGGGGGACCTGGGCCGTGGGGTTTGTCTCGCGCACCAGCGCGGCGTCCAGCAACTCGCGGTGCAGAGCCGGGTCGGGAAACGCCCGCGTACACCCCAACACGAAGGGAAGCAGCGCCGACGCGCGCGGATGTTCCGTGACTTCGCGCGCGAGTTCCTGATAGAGCGCTGTCGAGTTGGAGGCCATCCCCGCGGCGACCTGAGCCCTCTGTAATGCCGCACGGCGGGCGGGCTCCGGCTGGGAGAGGTCGCACCCGATCCCCATCATAATCCTGGCGAGGAGGCCGTGCGCCTGATGCACCTGCAACGCATCCTCGACCACCTGAAGATCTCCGATGACGATGGCGAACCTGCGGAGCAGGTTGACGGGGGAAACCTCGGTCGGCCGTTCGGTCGCGAGGGTGCAGAAGTGCGCGAGCAGCCCGCGCCGGAGCCGCGGACGTTCGGCTGCAAACTTGATCAGCGCCGTGGGTGAGGTCTGGGCGGACAGCGCCGCGCGAAGGATCTCCCCGCCAACGTCATCGCCCTCGCATCGGGAGTCTGCCTCGACGAGGGCCTGGACCGCCTCCCATCGCTGGGCGGGTTTGAGCGTGCGGTCGCGCACCCCGGCGAGCAGGAGCGTGCGCTGGGCTGCGGGGTTCGCGAGGCGCGCCGCCATCGCGCAGAGCGCGGTGCCACCGTGGCGCGCGATGAGGCTCGAAGCGAGCACCGACGCAACGTCGCCGCGCGCGGGGTCCACATCCAACAGTTGCCCTTGCGCGTCGAAGGCCGCGGTCTCGTCCCCGACGCGACGAGCGAGCTCCGTCAACTCGTCGAGGATCCGGACCCGCTCGTCGCGCTCCAGGCCATCGCGCCGGAGGCGCGCCACCAGCAGATCCCGCAGGCGATCGTCCCTGGCCGCTTCGCGATAGTGGTCGAGTAGCACGCGCTGGGCTTCGCCGTGCTGGGGCTCGAACCGAAGCACCTCGTGCCAGAGCGGCTCGGACAGATAGTGCCGCAGCCAGCCGCTAGAGACGGCGCGCGCGTAGGTCACCGCGAGCGCCGGCGCCTGTTCCCGGTCGGCGTCGCGCAGGATCCGGCGCATTTCGCCCACGGCATGCTTCCAGTCCCCGCGCGCCGCCGCGGCGCTGATGAAGTTCGCAAGCTGGTCCGGATCGTCCGGCGCAAGTTGGAGCTTCCGGGTCGCCTCAAGGAACGCGAGCTTCGCCGAGTCCAACACGAATCTCGTCAGGTAGTCGGAGAACAGCGCATCGAGCAGGGCCGGCAGTTCATCCGGCTCGACGCGCACGCACACCTTCGCGTGGCCCTTCCGCAGCTCGGTGCCCGACCCTGTCGGGGAAAGGAGTGCGCTCTTGAGTCGCCCGACCGTCCACCATTCCGCGGCGCGCACGAGATCCGCGTGCCCCCGGCGCTCGAGGATCCGTTGATTGATGCTCGGCACGACGAAGAGCACGTCTTGGCTCCTCAGGAAGGCCTCGAGCTTGATGGGGAAGTCGCCCTCGGCGACCTTGTCGAGTCCGCAGTCCTTGGTGACCACGCCGGTCGCCCAGACGGTGCCGAGGGTGATGAGCGCCGGGCGGACATGCAACTCCAGAGAGGGGCGCGACGCCAGCGCGAGCAGCGCGGACAGCTGAGCGGACGACCCCTTCAAGCGCCGAACGTCATGGCGGTAGCGCTCAGACAAGCTCCACGGAATCTTGGTGCCGCAGGGGCCGAGCAGCGTCGGCGCGGAGCGGAGTAGATCCACGAGGTGGAGGTTGTGCGCGATGGCCTCATCGAGGAGTGGGGCTATGCCGCCCCCGACGCACCTGCCCGCGCGGATCAACACGACGGCCGCGTCGGCGGGGGCGTTGGCGTCTGGCCGACGAAGAACGAGCGGGAATCCCCAGGTCGGGGTGTCGTCTCCTGTCATGGCGTCTCGGGGCGGCTACTCGGGGACGATGCGGACGTTGACACGCTTGCCGATGACATCGATCCCCAGCACCTTCGCGGATACGGAGAACTCGTTCTCGGTCTTGTCGTCGCAGGGAGCGCCGAGCAGAAACCACGAGGGGCGGACGTCGGATTCACGGCAGGAAAACTCGACCCAGAATCGCACGTCGGCTGCGAACGGCTCGACGCGCCAGAGCAGGTCAACCTTCGCGGACGACCGGCGCAGCACGCATTTCACGACCCCGGCCCGGTCCCCGAGCTGCCACGCGCGTTCGAAGGCGACCTCCGGGATGTTGGACGCGTAGACGTCGGTCGGGGGGTCGATGCCGAAGGCGTCGGGCAGCGGCCCCGGATCGAAGCCCTGTTCGGTCGCGTCGCCGCCGCCGGCATGCAGCGCGATGATCGCGCTCGCGATGGAGTCGAAGGGGTCGGTCTCTTGTGTGCCCATCACGCCACCCCCAGGAAGGTCGCCACCGCGCCGCGGACGGCGGTGAGTTCGTCCTCGTAGACGGGCGCAACCGGCTCCGGCCACTCCGCCCGCGCGTCGTCACACCGAACGCAATTCCGCAAGTGAAGGAGGCCCTCGACCGGGACCCGCCAGCGCTGTCGGTCCGC
>JBDHVF010000465.1:0-6646 GCA_039809605.1 Polyangiales bacterium
GCGCGCGACGAGGGGCTCGTCGTCGACGATGAGGATGCGCAGGCGTCGGGCCTCGTCGCTCCCCTCGACGGGCGGCGGCGGCGACGACGACGCGAGCGCCGCGGGCGGCGCGGGGGAGGCCGCGTCGGGCGCCGGGGCCGCGCGCAGCGTCACGCGCGCGACGGTGGCGCCGGGGCGGCTCTCGAGGTCGAGCGCGCCGCCGAAGCTCCGCACGATGTTCTCGCAGAGCGAGAGGCCCAGGCCCGCGCCCTCGCCGATGGGCTTGGTGGTGAAGAAGGGCTCCTTCACGCGCGCGAGGTTCTCGGGGGCGATGCCCACGCCCGTGTCGCGCACTTCGAACACCACCGAGGCGCCCTCGTCGCGGGCCGTCACGGCGATCTCGTGGTCGTCGCGGCGCCCCTCGCGGATCGCCTCGGCGGCGTTGACGACGAGGTTGAGGAACACCTGCACGAGGCGCGACTCCTGCCCGACGACGCGGGCGACGTCCGGCAGCTCGACGCGCACCCTCGCGCGCGAGCGCAGGTGCCCGTCGGCCATCTTGAGCGCCACGCGGGCGGCGCGCGCGGCGTCGACGGAGGCCGCCTCGGCCTCGGGCGGCTGCGAGCTCGCGCGCAGGTCTTCGACGACGCGGCGGATGCGCTCGACGCCCTCGGTCGCCTCGCGCAGCGCCTCGCGCACGTCGGCGGACGCGTCGGGGGGCAGGTGCCCCGCGGCGTGCTCGAGGCCCCCGGCCACGAACGACAGCGGGTTGTTGATCTCGTGCGCCGCCGCGGCGGCGATGCGGCCCAGCGACGCGAGGCGCTCGGCGCGCGCCACCTCGGCGTCGGCCGCGGCCTGCACGCGCTCGTGGTCGGCGCGGCGGCGCTCCTCCTCGAGGGCGGCGATGATGCGCAGGCTCTCCTGCTTGCGGCGCTCGTAGAGCACGGCCACGAAGAAGAGCGTCGCGGTGATGATCGCCAGCGAGGCGTGCTCGTCGAAGAGCTGCCGCCCGCCGGGGGCGCGGTCGGCGATGACGCCCGCGCGCCCGAGCGCCCCGATCGCGACGCCCGCGGTGAGCGAGAGCGACGCCCACACGGTGCCGATGCGCACGCCCCCGAGGAGCGTCGCGAACAGGGGGATCTCCGCGAGGGCCACGGTGGGCGCCGTGAGCCCCGCGCCGCGCGCGGTCACCGACAGCGCCACCACGGCCGCGAACGTGAGCGCGAGCTCGATGTTGAGCGACAGCGCGAGCCGCCCCGTCTTCTTCACCAGGAAGGGCCCCGCCGCCACGACGGCCGCGAGCCCGAGGTTGATCGCCGCCTCGCGCGCGCTGCCCACGACCGCGTGCGTCGCCGCGAGGGCGACGAACACGGCCACCATCAGCCACGCGATGCGCAGCGCCAGCCGCGCGCGCGGCCCCTCGTCGTGCGACGCCGCCAGCGACGGCGGGAGGAACCCGTCAACCAGCACCGACAGCCTTGGCGATCTCGTGGACACGGCCCCTGTCGCCCCCTCAACCGAGGCACCCGCCTGTTGTGGCCGTCACCGACGGCGCCCGCGGAGCGTGCGCGGACGATAGTGAAGCTTCGCGGCGACCGCAACGAACAGGTACTGCGCAATCCGCGCGGCGCGCGTGGGGATGCCAGGGTCGCGTCAGCGGCCGCCGAGCCGCAGGACGCGGTTGGTGACGTAGTCGGCGACCCAGAGCCCGCCGGTCGCGTCGAAGGCGACGGCGTGGGGGCCGTCGAGCCCGCGGTAGAAGAGCGACGTGGCGCCCTCGGGGGTGACGCGCACGACGCGCCCCGCCCCCGCGGCGCCGCCGTCCCAGTTGGCGACGTAGGCGTTGCCCGCGGCGTCGACGGCGATGCCGATGGGCCCCGAGAGGCCGCCCGCCATGCCCTGGTGCGCGAGGGATGCGTCGTACCAGTGCACGAGGGTTCCGTTGTTGAGCGCGGTGCCGAAGTACTGCCCGACCCAGAGGCGCCCCGTGGCGTCGAAGCGCATGTCGAGGGGCGCGTCGTAGCCCGAGATCACCCCGCGCGTGACGGCGCCCGTGGGCGAGACGCGGTCGACGGTG
Source organism: Polyangiales bacterium (assembly GCA_039809605.1). Lineage (GTDB taxonomy): Bacteria > Myxococcota_A > Polyangia > Polyangiales > CAISKJ01. Next base: position 2,057 of record JBDHVF010000465.1, read on the forward strand.
CGACCGAACTCGTTCGACACGAGCAGGTCGCCCGAGGGGGCGTACGTCACGCCCCACGGCCCCGAGAAGCCCGAGGCGAGCGTGGCGCGCGCGCCCGCGGAGCCGTCGGCGTTGATCGCCACGCGCGTCACGACGTTGCCCGAGCGCTCGGCCACCACGAGGTTGCCCGCGGGGTCGAAGGTGAGCTGCGCGGGCCCCGAGAAGCCCGAGGCGAACACCGTCGTCGTCGCGGGCGTGACCGTGGGGTCGATGCGGTGGATGGTGCCCGCCGAGAGCGCGCTCACGTACACCCTTCCGTCGCGCCCGATCACGAGGCCCTGGGGCCCGGCGATGCCCGTGGCCATCACCGCGGGCGCCCCGGTGGGCACGGGCGGCGGCGGGGGCAGGGGGCTTCCGTTCACCACGCGCACGCACTGGCCCGAGGCGCACGCGAGGCCGGCGGCGCAGCGACGACCGCACGCGCCGCAGCTCGCGTCGTCGGTGGCGACGCGCGTCTCGCAGCCGTTGGACTCGACGCCGTCGCACTCCTCGGTGCCCGCGTCGCACGCGGGCAGGTCGTTGACCGAGCACACGACGGCGCCGGGCATCGCCATCTCGCCGGCGTTGTAGAGCACGGTGCAGCCCGCGCCGCAGCCGCGGTTGGCGTAGCCGTCGCGGTCGTTGAGGGGCACGGGGTCGAAGCCCCCGCCCGCGAGGCAGTTCTCGTGGAAGTCGAGCGGCGCGAGCGTCGCGGGCCTGATCGCCGCGTCGACCCAGGTGCTCGCGTCGCGCAGCCACCCCGCGCGGTTGGCGAGGGTCGGGCAGGCCGACGCGGGGCCCGCGAAGTGGTTGGCCCAGTACCACGCGCCCGACGACGAGAGCGTGCGCACGTAGCGCCGCAGCGCGTCGGCGTGGGCCTCGGAGCGCACCGCGAAGGCCTCGAGGCCCGCGGGGCAGGCGCCGAGGATCTCCGCCGCGCTCGCGCCCGCGGAGCGCCCGGTGGTGAACGTGTACCCGCGGCCCGTCGACATGTCGCAGTAGACCGCGTACGTGACGCCCGGCGCGGGCGCGATGGTGTACATCCCGCTGGGCGTCGAGGGGTCGCGGCGCAGGAGCGCGGCGCACGACGCGGGCGCGGGCGGCGCGTCGGGCGCGACGTCGACGGGCGCGTCGGGGGTGACGTCGAGGGGGACGTCGGGCGCGGTGTCGATGGTCACGTCGAGCGCGACGTCGACGGGCGCATCGGGCGGCGCGTCGGGCGTCGCGTCGAGCGACGCGTCGGGGGCTGCATCGGGAGCGACGTCAGGCGCAACGTCGTCGGTCGCGTCGGGCGCAACGTCGTCGGGCGCATCGGGCGCTGCATCGACGGGCGCATCGGGCGCTGCATCGTCGGGCGCTGCATCGGGCGCTGCGTCCGGTGCTGCATCGTCGGGCGCTGCATCGGGCGCTGCGTCGGGTGCCACGTCCGGCGCCACGTCCGACGGGAGGTCCTGCGTGGGCGTGTCCGACGGGAGGTCCTGCGTGGGCGTGTCCGACGGGAGGTCCTGCGTGGGCGCGTCGGCGGCGGCGTCGACGTTGGGGTTCGCGTCGGCGTTCGAGCCCGTCGCGCTGTCGCTGCACGCGGCCAGGAGCGAAGCGGTCACGAGCGCGAGCCGGAGCGCGTTGCGGTCGTAGCTCATGGGCGCACCATCGCGCCGCCCGGCGGCCCGTTGCAAGAGACGTCTTCCGAACGCGACCCGCGCGTCGCCCCCTACTCGCGCGAGACGGTCTCTTCGAAGCGCTCGACGCCGTTGACCGTGAAGCGCAGCCGCGCGCGCGTCGCGCCCTCGGGCCAGCGCACGGCGGCGGTGTAGTCCCCGCGCGCGTCGGCCTCGCGCACCGAGCCCACCGCGAGGCCGTCGGGGCTCTCGACGCGCACGTCGGCGTAGGGCACGGGCGCTCCGTCGCCGCCGCGCAGCGTCACGCCGAGCACGCCGTCGCCCCCCGCGCCCGTGTAGAGCCTGACCTCGTGCCCGAGCGGGCCCGCCGCGGCGCCGTCGATCGTGTACTCCCTCGCGCGGCGCCCGTCGGGCGTCGGCGCGCAGCGGAGGCCGTGCGGGCGCGCGGGCTCGAGCCGCAGCGGCGCGTCGGCGCTCGTGAGCGCCATGCCGTCGAGCGAGCAGTAGAAGCCCCGAGGCATCGCCACCAGCGACGGGCGCCCGCGGTCTTCGCCGCTCGCGGCGCGGCCGCGCAGCACCGTCGGCGCGGCCACCGTCCACGACGCGACGGGCGAGGGGAGGCCCGCGAGGGCGTCTTCATCGAGGGCCGCGACGCGGGCGTAGTAGCGGCCCGGCGTGAGGTCGCGCGCGATCCACAGGTCGGTGCGCCCCGGCAGCACGTGCGTCGACACGCGCTCGCGGAACGACGGGTCGCGCGCGAGCTCGACGCGCCAGCGCTCGGGGCGGCCTCGCGGCAGCGCGTACATGCACGACACGTCGACGGGCCCTCCGCCCGAGACCACGCGCTCGGGCGGGGGGATGAGCCACCGCGGCGCCGCGGGGAGCGCGACCTCGGGGCGGGGCCGCTGCGCGCCGCGCTGCACCGCGCCGTGGCCCGCGCGCACCACGAACGAGCCGCGCTCGGTGGTGACGGGCGCGCGACCGCGGTGCACCGCGATGCGGGTCATGTGCCCGCCCTCGTCGGCCGTGAGCTCGCCGTCGCCGCGGCCGAGGTAGACCACCGCCGCGCTGGTCGCCACGGCCACAAGCGCCGGCGCGCCGGGAGGCCGCGGGCCCGCGCGGAACCGCAGCGTGCCGAAGCGCAGCGTGGTCGTGGTGAGGGGGGGGCGGTCGGGCGCGTCCTCGGCCGAGGAGGCGAACATCACCACCTGGGTGCGCTCCATGAGCTCGATCGTGGCGCCGTTGCGCAGCGCGACCTCGGCGCCGCCGCCGCGCCCCACGCGCACGCGCAGCCCCCGCGTGAGCACCTCGCCGTCGCGCGCGGGGCGGCGGCCCCCGTCGGCCGACCACAGCGAGACGTCTCCGCGCGCCCACGAGAGCCTCGCCTCGAGCCCCCGCGGAAGGGTGTACCGCACGGCCCGTGGCGCGCTCGCCTGCGACCACGCGGGCGGCGCGAGCAGCAGGCACGACAGGAAACATACGGCGCGTATCACCGAAGACCTCCGGTGGCGGCGCGATGCGGCGTGCGCGGCGCGTCTGCCATCGTGGGGTTCAACGGCGCGTCGAGCGTCGCCGAGAGCCCCGGAGGCCCTCGACGACGCGAGATTCGACGGAGTTCGGGTTTCTCCTAGGCGCTCGCGGCCCACGCCTCCTGCGGGGAGGGGGCCTCCATCCAGCGCGAGAGCCGCTCGACCGCGTCGGCGGCCTCTCGCGCGCGCCGCCGGCCTTCGTCGTCTCCCTCGGGGGCCCACAGGTCGAGGGCCTTCGCGAGCGCGCGCTGGGCCTCGCCCACGAGCCGTACGATCTGCGCGCGGGCCAGCTCGCGCTCGAGCGCGCCGCCGGGCGTGGCCCACGGAGACAGCGGGTCGTCGCGGTAGCCCTCGGGGTCGACCGACGACGCGAGCTGCGACGCGGGGGGCTCCGACGGGGCGAGGTCGAAGGGGCACGCGGCGTCTCCCTCGGCCGGGGCCGCGGGCTTCGGGGCCTTCGCGCGCACCGAGCGCGCCTCGCCCGACTTCACCGCGGCCACGGCGCGGCGCTGCTCCTCCTCGGGCATGCGCGTGAGCGCCAGCAGCTCGCGCTTGTTGTTGCTCACGGGCGTCTCGCGCGCGACGGCGCGCACGTCCTGGGGCAGCTCCCCGATGCGGAGCTCCTCGCGCACCGCCGCCTTCGCCCGGCCCGTGCGCTTCGCGGTGTCGTCGACGAAGGCCGCGAGCGGCGGCTCCGCGGGCTTGGCCTTCTTGCGCTTCTTGCCCTCGTCGGCGGGGGCCTCGTCGGCGGTGCGCGCGGCCTCCATCTCGTGCCAGAGCGCGCGGCGCAGGGCGATGTGCTCGGCGCGCTCGAGCACCGTGAGCTCTCGGCGGCAGAGGTTCTCGTCGACCTCGGCGAGGCGCGCGCGCGGGCCCTCGAGGGCCTCGACCACCGCGGGGATCTCGCTCCACCCGAGCTGCCGGCACGCCTCGAGGCGGTGCAGCCCGCACACGAGCGTGTGCGCGCGGTCGACCACGATGGGTTGCAGAAGGCCGGCGCTCGCGATCGACTCGCGCAGCGCCTCGACGTCGCCGAGCGCGCGCAGCCGCGCGTCGGGCACGCGCACCTCTGCGATCGTCAGCATGCGTACGGTGGGGGGTGTCTCCATCGCGCGCGAGTGTGCCGCCGGGGGGCCTCGCCGCGCGACTTTCTGGCAACGCTCACAGCGCGCCGCGCAGCGCCACGAAGCCGCCGCCCGTCGTCGGCGCGACCACCAGCACCGCCGACGGCGCGCGCGCGTTCGAAGCGCGCGTGAGCCCGACGACGCCCCACACGGCCGCGCCCACGGCCGCGGCGGCGCCGAGCCCGAGCGCCACGTTCGCGAAGGCGTTGAGCGTCGACGCGCGGTCCTGCTGGTCGGCGGCCTGCTGCGCGACGGCGGCGTTCGCCACCACGCAGTCGCCCGTGGGCCCGCGGCAGAGCG
>JBDHVF010000466.1:0-6646 GCA_039809605.1 Polyangiales bacterium
CCCCGTGCCCGACGGCGCCTCGGGCGACAAGCTGCTGGTGAGCGTGCTGTTCGGCAGGACGCTCCCGCTCCTGCGCTACGAGCTCACCGACCGCGTGCGCATGGCGACGCGCGCCTGCCCCTGCGGCCTCCCCTTTCGTCTCATCGAGGCGGTCGAGGGCAGGACCGACGACCTGCTGCGCCTGCCCGGACGACGAGGCGATGAGGTCACCGTGCACCCGATCGCGGTCCACCACGCGCTCGACGACGCGCCCGCTGGAGGGTGGCAGGTGCGCGAGGAGCGTGACGGGCTGCGCGTGCTCGTCGCGCGCCCCGGGCCCGACTTCTCCGCGGAGCGCGTCGCGGCGAAGCTCTCGTCGGCGCTGGAGGCCGCGGGGGCGGCGCCCGTCGCCGTCTCCGTCGAGGTCGTCGACGCCATCGCCGCGGGCGCTGCGGGCAAGCGTCCCCTCGTGGTCGCACGACACCATCCCGCGCGGTCACGGCGGTGAAGGCCGCGAACGCGCGACGAGCTTGTAGACCTCCATCACCGGCACGATCAGCGCCGCGAGGGCCACGACCGTGACCCAGTCCATCACGGTGAGGGCCACGCTGTGAAAGACCACCCGGAACGACGGCACCACCACGCCGAGCGCGTGGATCGCGGCGGAGGCGAGCGCCGCGCACGACAGCGCGAGCGGGGCGAGCGGGCGCAGGTCGCGCACCGAGGCGGTGAGCGAGCGGCAGTTCCACGCGTGCAGGAGCGGCGCGAGGCCCAGCAGCGAGAACGCCATCGCGCGCCCGTGCTCGGGCGCCGCCGCGTCGCGGTAGAGCACGATGCCACCGAGCGCCATCGCCGCGCCCGAGGCCAGGATCGTCGCGGCTTCGGGACGTGACAGGAGCGCGGCGTCCGCGCGGCGCGGGGGTTCACGCATCTGCCCGGGCGCCGGAGCGTCGACGCCCAGCGCGATCGCGGGCGGCCCGTTGGTCACGAGGTTGATGCACAGGATCATCATCGGCGTCAGGGGCAGCATGCGCGCGTCGACCGCCGCGACGAACACGGCGAGAGCGAGCGCGACGTTCGACGAGAGCAGGTAGACGATCACCTTCTGGAGGTTGCGCCAGATCGTCCGCCCCTCGCGCACGGCGTCGATGAGGGTCGTGAAGCGGTCGTCGGTCAGCACCAGGTCCGCGGCCTGCCGGGCGACGTCGGTGCCGCCGCGCCCCATGGCGACGCCGATGTGCGCTGCGCGGAGGGCCGGCGCGTCATTCACACCGTCGCCCGTCATCGCCACGACGTGCCCCGCCGCCCGGAACGCCTGCACGATGCGGAGCTTCTGCTCGGGCGAGGTCCGCGCGAAGACTCGCACGTCGGCGGCGCGGGCCGCCAGCGACGGTTCATCGAGCGCCGCGAGGTCCGCGCCGGTCATCACGGCGGTGGCGTCCGACGCGATGCCGAGCTCGGCCGCGATCGCGAGCGCCGTCGACGGGTGGTCGCCCGTGATCATCACCACGCGGATGCCGGCCGTGCGGCAGTCCTCGATGGCCTGTCGCACGCCCCTCCTCGGCGGGTCGATCATGCCCACGAGCCCTATGAAGGTGAGGCCCTCCTCGATGGCGCCTTCGCCGGGCCTCGCGCGGGTCGCGAGCGCCAGCACGCGGAGCGCCCGCGACGACATGCGCTCGGCCTCCTCGCGCGCCCGCGCACGGTCCCCGTCGAGCATCGAGCGTGACGCGTCTCGATCGAGGGTGTCGACGCACCGCGAGAGCACGGCCTCGACGCTTCCCTTGGTGAACGCGACGGGGCCGCCGGGCGCCTCGACGACCACGGTCATGAGGCGCCGCTCGGAGGAGAACGGCACCTCGCCCACGCGGGGGCGGGCCGCGCGCACCTGCGAGGCGCTCACGCCGAGCTTCTCGGCGAGCACCACGAGCGCGCCCTCGGTCGGGTCGCCGACGACCTTCCACCGCTCGCCATCACGGCGAAGCTCTGCGTCGTTGCAGAGCGCGCACGCCTCCGCGAGGCGCTCGAGCGCTGGCGAGGCTCCGCCCGGATCGACCGCTCCATCGGGCGCCACCACGCGGCCCTCGGGCCGGTACCCTTCGCCCTCGACGCGGTGCAGGACGCCGCCCGCCCACGCCTCGCGCACGGTCATCTCGTTCTCGGTGAGGGTGCCGGTCTTGTCGGTGCAGATCACCGTCGCGGCGCCGAGCGTCTCGACCGCCGGGAGCCGGCGCACGATGGCGCCGACGCGCGCCATCCGCGTCGTGCCGAGCGCCAGTACGATCGTCGTGATGGCGGGCAGGCCCTCGGGGATCACCGCGACCGCGAAGCTGATCGACTCGACGAGCACGCGGTGCCACGCGCGCCCGCGCGCGATCACCTCCCACACGAAGAGCGCGGCGCTCGCGGCGAGACAGAGCCACAGCACCTGCCGGCCGAAGACCTGGAGGCGCTTCGCGAGCGGCGTGTCCTCGGGCGACGCCGCGGCGATGAGCGCCCCGATGCGGCCGAACTCGGTGCGCGGGCCCGTCGCGACCACGAGCCCGCGACCGCGGCCTCGCACGACGCTCGTCCCCATGTGCACCATCGTGACGCGGTCGCCGACCGCGGCCCCCGCGTTGACCTGCGCGTCGGCCCGCTTCGCGACGGGCAGGCTCTCGCCGGTGAGCGACGACTCGTCGAGCGCGAGCTCGGCCGCGTGAACGAGCCTCGCATCCGCCGCGACGACGTCACCCGGCTCCAGTAGGAGGAGGTCGCCGGGGACGAGCTCCTCGGCCGGGATCGTCGCGATCGCGCCCTCGCGCAGCACGCGGGCGGACGGCGAGACGGCGCGCTCCAGCGCGGCGAGCGCGTCGCCGGCCTTGCGCTCCTGAAAGAACCCGAGCCCGGCGTTCAACGCCACGATGAGCAGGATCGCCAGCGCGTCGCCGTAGCGCGCGGGCCACGTCGTCGCGGACGCGTCGCGCATGCCGGCGATCGTCGCGACCGCGGCCGCCCCCAGGAGCACGAGCACGAGGGGGCTGGTGAACTGCGCGGCGAGCCGCGCCAGCGCCGACGGCCGTGGGGCCTCGGGCAGCCGGTTGCGTCCGTAGCGCTCCAGACGCTCCCGCGCGGTCCGCGTGTCGAGGCCGTGAGACATGTCCACGGCGAGTTGTTTCGCGATCTCCTGCGGAGGCCGCGCGTGCGGCGTCGAGGGGACGTCGGGGAGGGGCGCAGGCGTCGCAGCGGGCGTCGCGGCCGTCACGACGAGTGCTCCGCGGGCGTTGGCCCAGCCGCACCTTCGCCCGCCTCCGCGGACTCGCCCGTCGCAGCATTGCTCCGCAGCGTGCCGCGGCGGAGCTGCGCGCGGCGCCAGATCGCGTAGACCGCCGGGAGCACCAGCAGCGTGAGGAGCATGCACGACCAGAGGCCGCCCACCACGGGCGCGGCCGTGCGCGCCGAGACGTCGGCGCCGACGCCCGACTCCCACATCAGCGGCAGCAGCCCGAGTACCGTGGTCGCCACGGTCATCAGGAGCGGGCGCACGCGCATCGACGCGCCCTCGATGATGGCCGCATCGATGTCGCTCGCGGCGGGCACCGGCACGCGCGCGAGCATCCGGTCGATGGCCTCGTCGAGGTAGACGATCATCACGGTGCCCGTCTCCGCGGCGACGCCGCCGACGGCCACGAGGCCGACCCACACCGCGGTCGAGAGGTGGTAGCCCTTGGCCGCCAGCAGGAGCACGCTCCCCGCGAAGGCGAAGGGCAGGCTCAGGAGCACCAGCGAGGTCTGCTGCCAGCCCCGCATCGACATGTGCAGCAGCAGCACGATCAGCGCGAGCGTGATCGGGAGCACGTAGCGCATGCGCTCCTCCATCTGCGTCATGAACTCGTACTGCCCCGTCCACACCACGCGATAGCCCGCCGGCAGCGAGAGCCGCGACGCGACCCGCGCCTTCGCCTCGGTGACCCAGCCCCCGAGGTCGCGCTGCGCGGCGTCGACGTCGACGAAGACGTAGCCCACCAGCACGCCGTCCTCGTCCTTGATCATCGGCGGCCCCGGCACCACCCGCACCGTCGCGAGCTGGCCGAGCGGAACCACCGCGCGCTGCATCGCCCTGCGCGCGGGGTCTTCGAGGGGCGCACCGGGGTTGCCGCCCGCCATCGAGCCGAGCTGCGGGGTCGGGGCCGCCGCCCCCATCGAGCCCATCGCCCCGGCCCCGCTCGTCGCGGGCGACGACATGCCCGACGAAGACTGCATGCCCGTGATGGAGCCGCCGGCTTCGGGCGACGTGACGGGCACGAGGATGTCTCGGATCGACTCCGGGGTCTGGCGGAAGTCCTGCGCGAGGCGGACGTTGATGCTGAAGCGCGCGCGGCCGGCGATCACGGTCGACACGGTCATGCCGCCGAGGGCGTTCTCGACCACGTCCTGCACGTCGCGCACGGTGAGCCCGTAGCGCGCGATGGCGGCGCGATCGGGCGTGATGTCGAGGTACTGCCTCCCGGTCTGCCGCTCGGCGAAGACGCTGCGCGTGCCGGGGATGTCCCTCAGCATGCCCTCGAGCTCGACGCACGTGCGCTCGATCTGCTCGAGGTCGGCGCCGAGCACCTTCACGCCCACGGGGGTGCGCACGCCCGTGGTGAGCATGTCGACCCGCGTGCGGATCGGCGGCGACACGGCCATCTGGTAGCCCGGCATCTGGAGCGCCGCCGAGAGGTCGCGCGAGAGCTCGTCGATCGTGCGCGCGCGACGGTCGGGCCATAGCTTGCGCAGCGCGGGCGCCATCCATCCGGGCGCGCGGTCGCTCCACCATCGACGGGCGGGGCGCAGGGGCCAGCGCGCGCGGGGATGGAGCGCCACGACCGTCTCGATCATCTCGAGCTGCGCGGGGTCCGTGGCCGTGTCGGCGCGGCCGGCCTTGCCGTGCACCGAGGCCACCTCGCCGAAGCCGCGGATGATCCGGTCCTGCGCCGCGAGGGCCCGGCGCGCTTCCTCGATGGAGATGCCCGCGAAGGTCGTGGGCATCACGAGCAGCGATCCCTCGTTGAGCGGCGGCATGAACTCCGACCCGAGACCGTTGAACACGGGCACCATCGCGCCCATCACCACGACCGAGAAGGCGACGAGGAACACCCTGCGCCGCACGGCCCAGCGCACCACCGGGGCGTAGAGCCTCGCGAGCACGCGCGCGACGGGGTTCTCCTCCTCGCGGCGGATGCGCCCCCGGATCAGCAGCACCATGAGCGGCGGCGCGAGCGTGATCGACAGGATCGCCGCGGCGAACATCGCGAAGGTCTTGGTGAACGCCAGCGGGCGAAAGAGCCTCCCGGCCTGTCCCGCGAGCGTGAAGATCGGCAGGAAGCTCACCGTGATGAGCAGCAGCGAGAAGAAGATCGGCCCCCCCACCTCCTTCGCGGCGTCGATCACCACGCGCTCGCGGTCGGCGCCGGGCGGGGCCCTCGAGAGCCGCACGTGGGCGTTCTCGATGAGCACGATGGCGGCGTCGGAGAGCTCGCCCACGGCGATGGCGATGCCCCCGAGCGACATGATGTTCGACGACAGCCCGAGGTAGCGGATCGGGATGAACGCCAGCAGCACGGCGATCGGCAGCACCAGGATCGCCACCAGCGCCGAGCGCAGGTGCACCAGGAAGACGATGCACACGAGCGCGACGATGAGCCCCTCTTCGATGAGGGTGGTGCGCAGCGTCGCGATCGACCCCTCGATGAGCTCGGAGCGGTCGTAGGTCGGCACCAGGGCCACGCCGGGCGGCAGCGTGAGCTCGCTGATGCGCGCGCGCACCCGCCCGATCACCTGCTGCGCGTTCGAGCCGATGCGCATCACGACGATGCCGCCCACGACCTCGCCGCGGCCGTCGAGGTCCGCCGCGCCGCGACGGATCTCGGGGCCGAAGCGCGCGTCGGCCACGTCGCGCACGCGCACCGGCGTGCCCCCGCGCCCGACGCCCACGACGCTCTCGCGCAGGTCGTCGAGCGAGCCCACGTACCCTCGGCCTCGCACCACGTACTCCCGGCCCGCCATCTCGATCACGCGACCGCCGACCTCGGCGTTGGCGTCGCGTACGGCGCGCGCCACGTCGTCGAGCGTGAGCGCATAGGCCGCGAGGCGGTTGGGGTCGGCGACCACCTGGTACTGCCGCTCGTAGCCGCCGATCGAGGCCACCTCCGAGACGCCAGCGACGCCCTGGAGCGCGGGCCTCAAGGTGAAGTCCTGCAATTCGCGGAGCTGGGCGAGGTCGAGGCGGCCCGTGCGGTCGACGACGGCGTACTGATAGACCCAGCCGATGCCCGTAGCGTCGGGGCCGAGTATGGGGGACACGTCCGGAGGCAGGAACTGGCGGACGCGGCCGAGCTGCTCGAGCACGCGGGTGCGCGCCCAGTAGACCTCGGTGCCCTCGTCGAAGATCACGTAGACGAAGCTCATCCCGAACATCGAGTAGCCGCGCACGGTGCGCACGCCGGGCGTGCTCTGCAGCGCGCGCACGAGCGGGTAGGTGACCTGGTCCTCGACGAGGTCGGGGTTTCGCCCCATCCAGTCGGTGAAGACGATCACCTGCGGGTCGGACAGATCCGGGATCGCGTCGAGCGGCGTCTGCCGCAGCGCGACCACGGCCCAGACCGCGAGCGCGCCCACCGCGGCGAGCACCGTCCACTTGTGCTTC
>JBDHVF010000467.1:0-6642 GCA_039809605.1 Polyangiales bacterium
GGCGCAGCCCGTCGCACTCGACCGACACGCGGAGGCCGCCCTTGCCGAGGTCACGGGCGACGGCGCGCGCGTGGTCGGCGAGCCGCTCGAGGCGCGGCGCGGCGGGGTCGAGCCGCAGCGCCTCGATCCGTCGCACCAGGGCGCCGCGCGCCTCTCCCTCGGAGACCGCGCGCGCGAGGCGGTCGATGTCGCCGTCGGCCAGCTCGACGCGCGCGTCGCCCGCGCCGAAGAGCCGCTCGACCTTCGCGTGCAGCGAGCGCCACCGGGCGATCAGCGCCCGCGTGCGCGCCTCGCACGCGGCCCGGTCGTCGAGCGCGTCCTCGAGGTCGTGGCAGAGCGCGGCGAGGCCGTCGAGGCCCCAGAGCGCGCAGCCGCCCTTGAGGGTGTGAAGGCGCCGGCGCTCCTCGGGGCTGACGCCGTCGGAGGGCTCGAGCCCGCGCACGAGCCCGTCGGCCTCGGCCACGAACGCGAGGAAGCCCGCGCGGTCGCGGAGGATGCCCTCGCACACGCGGAGCACGTCGCGGTTCTCGGCCTCGGCGCGCTCGCGCTCGACGCGCGCGCTCACGTCGGTGAGCACGACCATCACCGCGGCGAGCGACCCGTCGGGCGTGAGCGCGGGCTTGTACGCGAGCTCGAGCTCGCGGGCGCCGACGGTCATGCGCGCGGGGAGCTGGTCGAGGCAGAGCTCGAGCGGGAGCGCGCCGTCGGCGAGCTGCTGCCAGCCCGCCTCGAGGCGCCGCGCGGCGCGCGCGTCGCCGCGGGCGAGGTAGGCCCACGCGCGCTCGCCCTCGACGCAGGGCCCGAGCCACGCGTCGAGCACGGCCGAGCGCTCGGGCGCCACGGCGCCGTCGGGGGCGACGGAGAACAGCCCCTGGTCGACCGAGTCGAGCATGAGGCGCAGGTCGCGGGTGCGGCCCGTGACGATGCGCTCGAGGCCGATGACGCGGTCGAAGAAGGTCCGCGCGACGAAGCAGCCGGCCACCGACTCGAGCGCGACGAAGAGGGCGTGCACGGCCACCGCCCCGATCGACGCCTCGTAGTTGAAGACGCTCCTGGGCATGAAGAAGTAGAGGGCCAGGCGGTGCAGCGCCACGGTCACGGCCGCGAGGAGGATCACCGCCGGGTCGCCGAACACCGCGAGCAGCGCGAGGAGCACGAAGAAGTAGAAGTGCATCTCGATCTGCATCGGGCCGTGGCCGAAGTGCACGAGCAGCGCGCCCATGCACATCGCCGCCACGGCGAGCGCGCGGGTGACGTGCCGGGGGTTGTCGAGCGTCTGGACCGCGACCGCGAGGCCCGCGAGCGTGAGGAGCGCGAGGAGCGCCGCCGCGAGCGGGCTCGTATGCTGGAGGGCGGCGACGGCCATCAGGGCCGGGACGTGCGCGGCGAGGAACCACTTCGCGATGCGGGTCATGGTCGCGAGGTGCGCGCGCTCCTCGCGCGAGACCTCGGCCGGCAGCTTCAGGTAGCGGACGATGCGCGCGAGCACGTGGGCCTCCGGGGGTTCGGGGGGTCGTCGGGTTCAGCGCCTCGCGGCGAGGCGCGCGCTCACGGCTCACCCGCGAGCTTGCGCACGGCCGCCACGAGCATGTGGGGCTTGAAGGGCTTGACGATCCAGCCGCGGGCGCCCTGCTGCTTGGCCTGCTGCACGAGCTCGAGCTGCGCCTCGGTGGTCAGCATCACGACGGGCACCTGCACGCCGGGGTGGTCGCGCCGCAGGGCCGCGAGCATCTCGAGGCCGCTCATGTCGGGCATGTTCACGTCGCAGATCACCAGGGCCGCGTCGGCGTTGCCGGTGATCTTCGCGAGGCCGTCGCGCCCGTCGACGCCCTCGACGATCGCGTAGCCCGCGTCGGCGAGCGCGAGGCTCACCTGCTGCCGCGCCGTGCGCGAGTCGTCGACCACGAGGATCTTCTTGCTCATCTCTGCGTCTCCTCCCTTCGTCCCCGCGGTCAGAACAGCACGACCTCGCCCTCACCGAGGGCGACGGAGGCGTCGGGCTCGGGCGAGAGCTCCGCGCGCTCCTCGCCGATGGCTTCGAACATGACCAGCGCCTCGCCGCCCTCGAGCGCGAACGCGTGCGTGACCGGCAGCCCCTTGAACCGGTGGAACCGGAGCGAAGACGCCGAGAGCGTGATGGGCGTGCTCATCTCGACCGCCACGCCGCGCGCGAGGAGCTGACGCTTGAGGTTGCCGAGCAGCAGGTTCGCGAGCTCGGCGAGCCAGTCGGCCAGGTCGTCGTCGCCCGTCGCGCCCGCCGGGTGCGTGCGCGCGAGCACCGGCGCGGGCACGCTCAGCACCACCGAGCCTCGCAGCGTGCCGCCGCCGAGCCCGATGATCGAGATCGTGTCGGCCCACGCGCCCTCGTGCGCCCCGCGGCAGCCCGCGTACGTCGCCGCCTCGCCCGCGCTCGAGAGCAGGGCGCGGGCCGCCGCGACCACCATCTCGTTCAACCGGCTCCAGTCTTCGTGCCTCATCGCATCCCTCCGTTGGCGGCGCGGGCGTCGCCGCCGGCCGCGGGGTCGTCGCTCAGCGTCGTGTCTGCGGTGACGCGGTTGCGCCCCGCGGATTTCGATCGGTACATCGCCCGGTCGGCGCGGCCGATCAGGCTCGAGAGGGTGTCGCCCGGCCGCAGCGAGGCCACGCCGATCGACGCCGTGACCGCGATGCGCGCGCCGCGCTCGTCGGCGACCTCCATGGCCTCGACGACCGCCCGCAGGCGCTCGGCCGCGGCGAGGGCGGCGCCGCCGCGCGCGTCGAGCCACGCGACGACGAACTCCTCGCCGCCCCAGCGCGCGGCCACGTCGGCGCCGCGCCCCGCGCCCGCGAGCAGCGCGCCGAGCGACGCGAGCGCCTCGTCGCCGACCGTGTGCCCGTGCGCGTCGTTGATGCGCTTGAAGTGGTCGACGTCGAGCAGCGCGACGGCGAGGGCGCGCCCCTGCTGCTTCGCGCGGGGGATCTCGCGGGCCATCGCCGCGGCGAACGAGCGGCGGTTCATGAGCCCGGTGAGCGCGTCGGTCGACGCGAGCCGCTGCGACTCCTCGACGAGCGCGGCCATGCGGATCGCCCCTCCGAGCTCGCGCGCGACGAGCGTCAGGAGCGACGCGCTCGCGTCGACGTCGGCCGGGGCGGCGGGGCTCAGGGCGAGGCGGGCGACGCGCTCGCTGCCGAAGCACACGTCGCGCACGAGGGGCGGCGCGACGGGCGGGCCGTCGACGGCGTCCTCGTCCTCGATGCGCAGCCACGGGGCGTGGTCAGACGTGCCGAGCGCGGCGCGCAGCTCGGCGCCCACCGCCCCGGCGGCGCGGGGGTGGTGGTGCAGGGCCACGCGCTCGGCGCCGCCCGTGACGAGGGCGATCCAGCGGTAGCGCGCCACCTGAGCGAGGAACTGCACGAGCGAGTCGAAGAGCCGGTCGAGCGCGCCCGCGGTCGCCAGGGCGCGCACCTCGGCGGCGATCGCCGAGTCGAAGAGGGCCGCGTCGAGGTGGCGCGCGATGCGGTCGCGGATGTCGACCGTGCCCCCGGCGAGCTGCATGAAGAACGCGCCCTCGCGCCTCACCGCGGACCCGATGGCGGCCTTGAGGGCGCGCATCAGCGCGCCCGTGCGGCGCTTGGGCACGTACGCGTTGGCGCCCGCGCGGTCGGCCCAGAAGCGGTCGCGCGGCTCGTCGGCCTCGCCGCAGAGCACGATGGCCACGTCGGCGGTGGCCGGCTCGGAGCGCAGCAGCCGCGAGAGCTGCACCCCCGAGATGCCCGGCATCCAGAGGTCGGCGACGACCGCGGCGGGTGGCTCGCAGAGCGCCATGTCGGCGCCGACGGCCGGGTCCGCCGCCTCTTCGACCTCGTAGCCCTGGGCGCGCAACCTCCGCGCGAGCACCTCGCGCGTCGCGCCCGACGGGTCGATGAGGATGATCCTCGGCGCCTCTCCGCTCATGGCGCCGCCCCCCCGTCGCGTGGTGGGTGCGCTCGTTCTCTCGCGTTCGTCGCGCGCATGGGTGACCCGTGACCGCGCCGCGGCCCTCGCACGCGTTCATCGCGTGACGGTCTGCGGCGTGTCTCGATGACTCGCTACGGTGGAGCCCCGATCGGACTTGAGCGGCCGGATGAACTCGCCGAGGTCAGACCGGCGCCGGCAGGCACACGCCGCCCGCGCACTCGTTCGTGGGGTCGCAGCAGTCGGCGCGCGTGCCGCAGCTCTGGCCCTGGCGCCTGCACCCCTCGCGCGAGGGCGGGCGGCACACGTGCCCGCCCGTGGTGAGCTCGTCGCAGTTGCCGCCGCAGCACTGGGCGTCGCTCGAGCACTCGGCGTTGGTGGGGCGGCAGGGGCGCGGGGCCCAGAAGGCCGAGGCGTTCTCCTGCGCGACGTCCTGGCCGGGGAGCCAGTAGGGCACGTTCGACGGGTCTTCGCCGGGCGCGACGCGGGTCGAGACGGCGCTCACCCAGATCTGCCGCCGGTGGGTGCCGCGCGTGCCCGCGAGGCGGTTGCCGTAGTCCCGGCGCGAGTAGAAGAGCAGCCAGTAGACGGGCTCTCCCGCGTCGGCCGCGGTGGTGAAGGGCGTGAAGTTCGGGTACCACGCGCCCTCGTTCGAAGCGTTCGAGAGGCGCGCCGGGTCGCCGCCGTCGGGCGCGACGAGGTAGAGCGCGCCCGAGGCGCCCGAGGCCGAGAGCAGCACGCGCGTGCCGTGCTGAAACGCGAGGTAGCGGCCGTCGGGCGAGAACGAGGGGTAGGCGTCCATCGCGCCGCCCTCGGGCGACGACGAGAGCGACGCGCCGCGGTGGATCACGCGGGGCGCGCCGAAGCGGTCGCCCTCGAGCGCGGGCATCACGGCGAGGTCGCCGCGGTCGAGGTTCCACGCGTCGTTGGCGTCGGCGATGTAGGCCAGGCGCGAGCCGTCGGGCGACCACGCGGGGTGCGTCGCGCTCGGCAGCCCGGCCTCGGCGACCACGCTCCCGCTCGCGCCGTCGAGCACGAACGAGTGCTGCGCGGGGTCGGTCATGAAGACCCGCGTGCCCGCGGGGTTGAACGCGGCGTAGTACCACGCGCGGGGGATGGTGAAGACCGCGGGCGGCGTCGGGCCCGTGAGGTCGGCGGTGACGTCGTAGACGCCGCCGAACTCGCCGTCGCCGAGCGAGACCGCGAGGCGGTTGCCGTCGCGCGAGAGCCCGTGGCACGCGGCGCAGCGCGCGCCGTCGCGGCGGGGCGGCGGCGTGGGCATGAAGTTCTCGGGGCGCGGCGGCGCGTCGGCGCCCTGCACCACGCGCAGGATGCGCCCCTCGGTGGCGTGAAAGTCCCCGAGGGTCCAGTAGTAGACGGCGCCCGCGATGGAGCCGCGCGCGAAGCGCACGCGCACGGGCGGGCCCGCGATCACCTCGTCGCGCGACGAGTCCCAGCGGTCGACGGTGAGCGTGAGCTCGCGGCCGCCCGAGCCGTCGGCGAGCCGGCGCCACGCGTCGGTGTCGAACGCGTAGTCGTAGCGAAAGCCCGCGCCCGTGTGCGCCACGTACGCGGTGAGCGTGGGCAGCGCGCCCGAGAGGCGCACGCGGTAGAGGTCGCCCTGCGCGCCGTCGCCCTCCCACTGCACGTCGGCCGGGTGCACGTTGCGGGGAAAGAGCACGCGGTCGAGGGGGTAGCGCACCGTGGCCGCGCGCGACGGGTCCGTCACGGGCGCCGCGCGGAAGTGATCCGGCGCGTCGGAGCGCGCCCCGGGCCCGAGGCGCGTGATCTCTCCGCCGCCCGCGACCCCGAGGTCGTCGGGCTTCGCGCCCGCGTCGCCGCCGCCGACGACGCCGTCTGAACAAGCCGCGCAGAGCGCGAGCGAGGCCCCGAGATGCTTCATGCGCCCCATGACGTCGTCGACGCTACAGAGGCCGCGCGGCCGCGTCCAGGCGCCGGCGCGTCGCAGCCCCATGGCCCTCGCGGGTGGAAGCGTGTAGAGACCCGAAGGTCGCCCCATGGTGGCCCAAGGCCCTCCGTCACCGAAGCTCACGTCTCGCATCGCCGCGCGCGCGAGGGAGCTCGCGCTCGAGCCCCTCGCCCCCTCGCGCCAGCGCTGGTTCTACGCGGCGGTGGCGGCCCTCGGCGCGGCGCTCTGGGCCTACCACGCGAGGGCGCTCGGGCGGCCGGTGTTCCCCGTCGACGACGCGTACATCACGCTGCACAACGCGGTGGCGCTGCGCACGGGGCGCGACCCGAACTTCGCGGGCGTGTCTCCGCTGCACGGCGCGACGAGCGCGGTGCACCTCGCGCTGGTGGCGCTGCTCTGCGCGCTGATGCAGCCCGCGTGGGCGCTCTACGCGGCCGCGTGGCTCGGGGCGATCGCGTACGCGCTCGGGCTCGCGCGCCTGGCCTTCGTGCACCGCGCCACGGCCGCGCAGGCCGCGCTCGTGGTGGTCGCCGGGGTGCTCGTCGGGCGCACGCCGCACCAGCTCATGAACGGCCTCGAGACGGGCCTCACGCTCGCGGGCATGGTGTGGACGATGAGCCTCGCCTCGGTCGCCGCGCACCGCCGGTACGCAGCCGTGGCGTGCGGGGTGCTGCCCTTTCTGCGGCCCGAGCTCGCGTCGTTCTCGGCGCCCGTGGTGGCGCTGCTCGCGTGGCGCGCGGCGCGCGAGGCGGGCGGGCGCCGCGAGGCCCTGCGCGCG
>JBDHVF010000468.1:0-6597 GCA_039809605.1 Polyangiales bacterium
GTGGCCGTGGCCGCTGACCTTTCTGCGCACGGTGCTCTCGCACGACGCCGACCTCGGCCTGCACGTGATCGCCGGCTACGCGGCGCTCGGCGCCGTCGCGCTCGTCGCCGCGGCCCTCGCGCTCGCGGCGCGGCGGCGCCGGCCCGCGCGCGTCGTCGGGCTCGCGCTCGCGCTCCTGTGGCTGCTGCCGGTGGCGAACGTGCGGTGGATGGGCGCCGCCAACCTCGTCGCCGATCGCTACCTCTACCTCCCGCTGCTGGGCGTGGGGCTCCTGCTCGGCGACCTAGCCCGCGCCGCCCCGCCCCGCGCGCGGAGGGCCGTCGCGCTCGCGGCGTCGGGGCTCGCGCTCGCGCACGTGGCGACGCTCGCGCTGCGCGCCGGAGACCTGCGCGACGACCGCACGCTCTGGCGCGCCGAGGCCGACGCGCACCCGGCGTGGGCGCAGCCGCGGGTGTTCCTCTCGAACGCCGAGCGCGCGCAGGGCTTCGACGGCAGGGGCGTGCTCGCGCTGCGCGCCGCGCTCGACCGCGCCCCCAACGCGGGCCGCACGGGCGAGACCGCCGAGTGGACCTTTCGCCTCGCGTCGTACACCGCCGCGCTCGTGCCTGACGACGACGTCGCGACGCTCGCGCGCGTGCGGGAGTTCACCTCCGCGCTCGCGCCCGCCACCTCGCGGGGGCTCGTGCGCGTACCCATCCTCGGCTACGAGCACCGCTGCACGCGCAGGGCGCTCGCGTTCTCGCCGGTGCCCGTGCCCTCGGCGCTCCTCGCGCTCGACGCCGACGTGGCGTCTCGGCTCGGGCGCGACGACGAGGCCGTGCGCAGCGCGCGCGAGGCCGTCGCCTCGTGCCCGAGGCAGTGCCCCGGCGTGCGCGTCACGGCCGCCCTCGCGCTCGCGCGGGCCGCGGCGTGGGACGAAGCGCTCGCCGTCGCCCGCCAGGGCCTCGCGATCGACCGCGGCGACGCCGCGCTCGAGACGCTCCGCGCGCAGATCGTCTCGGCGCGAGAGGGCCTCGCACGTGGCGGTCCGCCCGACGCGCGGGCCGAGCGCGAGGCGCTGGCCGCGCTGATGTTCGGCGCGCCCGAACGAGCGCGGCGACTCCTCGCGGCGCTCCCGCCGTCGCCGCGGCGCGCGCTGCTGCAGGCCCGCGCGCTGATGATGCTCGACCGCTTCGACGAGGCCGAGGCCATCCTGGCGGCGTTGCGCCCCTCGGCGCCGCCCGCGGGCCTGGAGCAGATCGCGGCGCTCGAGCGCTTCGAGGCCACGCAGCGCCGCCGCGTCGAGGGCCTCGCGCCGCTCCTCGCCGCCGCGCGAGCCGGGCGCGACCTTCAGCGCAGGCGGTAGTAGTTCACGTAGGTGCCGTCGGCGAGGCGGCCGCTCGCGGGCTCGTAGAGGCGCCGGAGCTCGGGCGACCGGAGGATGTCGCTCTCGCGCTCCCAGATCGCGCGCGACGCGATGGGGATGAAGGGCGTCGCGTCGGGCGCGCGGGGCGCGGGCGTCACGTCGACGTTGCCGAGCAGCAGGTACGTGGGCCGCCGCGAGAGCACGTAGGCCCCGTCGCGGCGCTCGTGGCCGATCCATCCGGCGGGGCCCTGCGCGATGGGCGCCCGCGCGATGTGCGAGTCGGTCAGGCCCATCATGTCGACGAGCGGGAGGCCCGAGTAGTACCCGATCGCGCCGACGGGCACGCACGCCACCGAGTCGCCCGGTCGCGCCACCGCGCGCAGCCATCGCCCCACCGCGCTCCAGCGCGGGATCTCGACGTCGCGTTGGTAGCGGTAGATCTCGTACTGCGCGCCCGTCGGCGTGCGCGCGCCGAGCGCCACCGCGAGCGCGAGGAGCGCGCCGACCGCGCGCCGCACGGGCCGCTCGTCGGTGAGCCCGAGGAGCACGTCGGCCCCGCGCGCCGCGAGCGCCGCGAGGAAGGGCAGCACGGGCACCGCGAAGCGAAACATCGGCAGCCCGTCGCCGCCGATCACCGCGAGGTAGCCGAGGTACGCCGCGGTGAAGCCCGCCATGGCGGCGACGCGCCGGTCGGGCCGCACGGCCGCGCCGAGCACGACGAAGGCCGCGAGCAGCGGCCACCCGAACGCGGCCGACGCGTCGGAGAGGTAGTCGAGGCCGGCCGCGAGGTGCCCCTGGGTGAGCGAGACCTTCGCGTGAAAGGTGTTCGGCAGCCACGCGCCGTAATACGCCCTGCGCCAGAGGAGGTGGGGCGCGACCACGAGCGCCGCCGCCCCCGCGGCCCGCGCCGCGCCGCGCCGGTCGCCGTAGAGCGCCTGCGCGGCCGCGAGCGCCGCGACCCACAGCAGGCCCTCGGGCCGCGTGAGCGCAGACGTGCCCGCGAGCAGGCCCGCGACGGCGAGGCGGCCGCGCGCGAACGCGAGCGCCGACGACGCGAGCAGCAGCGCGAAGAGCGGCCCCTCGAGCCCCGCGAAGGCCCAGCACGCGAGGGCCGTGTTGACGGCCACGACGGCG
Organism: Polyangiales bacterium; assembly: GCA_039809605.1. GTDB lineage: Bacteria > Myxococcota_A > Polyangia > Polyangiales > CAISKJ01. The sequence continues at coordinate 2,480 of JBDHVF010000468.1, forward strand.
CCGCCGAAGAGCCCGAGCCAGCGGCGCGCGGGGCTCACGAGCGCCTCGCCGAGCGACACGGCGACGAGCACCACGCCGAGCGCGCACGCGCAGCCGAGGAGGCTCGCGGCGTGCACCAGGTCGACCCCGAGCGCGCGGGCCCCGGCGAGCGCCAGCACCCAGAGGAAGTTCGTGTAGCCCTCGACCCTGTCGCCGACGTTCCACACGAGCCCGTGGCCCTCGACGAGGTTGCGCGCGTAGCGCATCGAGATGAACGCGTCGTCGGCGAGGAAGTCGAACTCCGACGCGCGCCGAAGGAGCCACGCGAGCAGCAGGGCCAGGCCCGCCGCCCGCAGGAGGCGCGGGCTCGGGGCGCGGGAGGGCGCGTCGGAGGGTGCGTGCGGTGCGTCGCTCATGCGGGTGTCGAGGTGGGGCGCGCAGCGTACACCGGTGGGGTGTGGCATGGATACGGCGGGCCCTCGCCCCTCGCGTGGGCGGCGGTGGCGCCCCGCGCCGCGATCGGCGTACGCTCGGCGCCCTGATGTTGACCTTCAGCCACGACCCCGTGATCGCCGAGCAGGAGATGCGCGCGGTGATCTACTACCTCACCGCGTTCGGCTTCGTCGACGGAGACTTCGACGCCAGCGAGCGGGTGTTCATCCGTCGCTACGTGCGGCAGCTCGTCGAGGCGCGCGCCGAGGCCGCCATGACGCTCTCGCCCGACCTGCGCGGCGCCGCGGTCGAGCGCTGGGCGAGGCACTTCGACGAGGTGATCGAGGAGGTCGCCAACGAGATCCGCTTCAACGCCACCGAGCCCGTGGCCGAGGGCGAAGACCCGCAGCGCTACGTGATGTCGCGCGTGAAGCTCCGGGTGTTCGAGCTCTTCGCGCGCTTCGACGACCGGAGCCGCGCGCGCCTGCTCGAGTCGGCCGAAGCGCTCATCATGGCCGACGGCGTCGCGCACCCCGAGGAGCTGCGCTTTCGCGACGAGGTGCACGCGCTGCTCGACGCGCCCATCGACCTCGACGAGAGCGCCATCGAGCACGTGACCTCGGGCCACGTCGAGATCGCCCCCACGGCGCGGCTGCCCGCGCCCGCGCGCGACCACGAGTTCCTCGCGAGCGGCGAGTGGGACTACCCCCGCGACCCCGAGGGCTTCGCCCGCCAGGCCGACCGCGACATCTTCCTCGCCCACAAGGTCATCGAGCGCCTCGGCGAGATGCGCGCGCGCGGCGCGGGCAGGCTCCAGGGCGCCGCGGACTTCTCGGCCTTCGACGGCGCCGACCCCTTCCTCGACGGGCACGTGCACGTCTCGCCCCCGAAGCCCGGCGCCGAGACCGAGCTGCTGGTCATCGGCGACCTGCACGGCTGCTACTCGTGCCTCAAGGCCGCGCTCCTGCAAGCCGACTTCTTCGGCAAGGTCGAGCGCCACCACCAGGAGCCCTCGCGCCACCCCGCCATGCGCCTGGTGCTCCTCGGCGACTACATCGACCGCGGGCGCTTCAGCTACAACGGCGTGCTGCGCGCGGCGATGCAGCTCTTTCTCGTGGCGCCCGACTACGTGCACCTGCTCCGCGGCAACCACGAGTACTACGTCGAGCTCAACAACCGGGTCATGGCCCCCGTGCGCCCCGCCGAGGCCATGACGTCGATTCAAGACATCGCCCCCAAGTCGGTCTTCGCGACCTTCATGAACCTCTTCGAAGCCCTGCCGAACTCGCTGGTCTTCGACCGCACGCTCTTCGTCCACGGCGGCATCCCCCGCGAGCAGACCCTCGCCGAGCGGTGGAAGGGCCTCGAGTCCCTCAACGATCCCGAGATCCGCTTCGAGATGCTCTGGAGCGACCCGAGCGAGGCCGACGCGGTGCCCCACGACCTGCAGAAGGCCACGGCGCGCTTCCCCTTCGGGCGCAAGCAGTTCCAGGCGTTCATGGCCCGCCTCGGGCTCAACACCATGATCCGCGGCCACGAGCGCGTGGTCGAGGGCTTCCGCCGCGTGTACGACGCGCCCGACGCGCGGCTCCTGAGCCTCTTCTCCGCGGGCGGCCGCACGAACGCCGACCTGCCTCCGACGAGCAACTACCGCGAGGTCACGCCGATGGCGCTCACCATCCGCCACCGCGACGGCGTGAGCCAGATCACGCCCTTCGTGATCGAGTACGAGCGCTTCAACGACCCGCGCTTCAACCGCTTCTTCGCCGACCAGCTCGCGGGCTGAGGGTCCGTCTTCACGAACCCTCCGCGACGCGAGAAGATCGGCGCGTGAAGCCCCTCCGCGCGCTCGCCCTCTCGCTCTCGCTCCTGGCCGCGGCCTGCGGCGACGGCGCCCCCTCGACGCCCTGCTCGCCGGCCTGCCGCGCGGGCGAGACCTGCACCTTCGGCGTGTGCACCGTCGCGTGCAACCCCGCGTGCGGAGCGGGCGAGCAGTGCGTGCTGTCGGGCTCTGCCACGTCGTGCGTGCGCCTCGACGGCGGAGCGCGCCCCGACGTCACCGCCGACGCGCCCGCGACACCCGACGCGCCCGCCGACGCCCCCGCGGACTCGCCCGCGCCCCTCGACGCGGCCCCCGACGCGCCCGCCGACGCACCCGCTGTCGACGCGCCCGCGGACACGCCTGCGCCCGACGCAGCGATCGACGCGCCTGCCGACGCGCCCGCCGACGCGCCTGTCGACATGCCCGCGCCCATCGACGCGCCCGTCGACACGCCCGCCACGATGGACGCGCCCGACGTCTTCGACGCGCCCGTCGTCGTCGACGCCCCACGCGACACGCCCGACGTGATGGACGCGCCCTCGCTTCCGCCGTGCGGCGACCGCGGACAGCCCTGCTGCGGCGTGACCGGGCGCTCCGACGTGGTGTGCCGCAATGGGCTCCTCTGCAACGCGTTTCAGCGGGGCACGTGCGTCGACGTCACGCGTGAGCCCGGCGAGTGCCAGCCCGCGGCCGGGTGCAGCGGCATGAACGCGTGCGGCGGCCCGACGGGCTGCGGCGACCGCTGGTGCTACCGCTGCCAGCCGCGCGGGACGCTGGCCTACGACGCCGTGTGCAACCCCGACCTGGGCGGCGCCGACTGCGCCTCGGGCGTGTGCCAGCGCGGGCGCTGCACCTACGCGTGCTCGGTGGGCAACGCGGGCGACGCCGAGTGCACGCGCCTCGCGCCGGGCTCGCGCTGCATCGCGACGGTCTACGGCCTCGACCTCGACGGCGGAACGCCCTCTCGATGGGCCACGCTCGGCTCGTGCGCGCCCGGCTGCGCGCGCGCGAGCGACTGCACCGGCGGTCGCGCGTGCATCGCCACGGCCAACCTCGCCGAAGACCGCATCGACTTCATCTGCGCGACGACCACGCGCACCGGAGGCCCCGGCGCGGCGTGCTCCTCGATGGGCGCCAACACCTGTCAGTCTGGGCTCTGCGTGAGCACGGCGCCGCCGTCGGGCGTGTGCATGGCGCCGTGCACCGCCGACGGCGACTGCACCTCGGGGCTCACCTGCCAGACGGTGAACCTCATTCGCCCCGTGAGCGGAACGAGCTACCCGGCCCGCGGGTGCCTGCCGCGTTGAGCGAGTGAGCGACGACGCGCCGTCGCCGCGCTCCCGCTGTCATGATCGGAACGCGAGGCCCCGATCGCGGCGGCTCGCTCAGCGCGCCGAGGGGGGCGCGAGCAGCTCGCCCAGGCGGCGGAGCGAGGTCTGAAACGCGCCGAGCGTCCAGCGGCCGAAGAGCGTGCACGCGCCCTCGTAGCCCTGGTGGTCGTACTCCTCGGGCGTCGCGAGGTACGAGGCGTACGCGTTGGCGTAGCCGTTGACCACGGCCGCGGTCACGCCCATCGACGCGAGCGCCGTGGCGCGCAGGCGCTGCCCCGCGACGGTGGTCGGCTCGACGGGCACGCCCACGACGGCGAAGCCGCCGATCACGAGCGCCTGCGTCGGGAGCCGGTGCGGCACCCAGGTGCGCGCGCGCTCGGTGCCCCGCGCGGCGTCGTAGAAGTACCGCGCCCTCGCGTCGGGCGCGTAGCGCAGCGCCGCGGGCGCGGGCGGCAGCACGCCGAACGCGCGACCGCGCGCGCCGAGGCCCACGTCCCACCAGGGCACCTTGGGCCCCTGCATCCGCGCGGCGTGCGACGCGCCGGGCGCCCTCA
>JBDHVF010000469.1:0-6596 GCA_039809605.1 Polyangiales bacterium
CCCGACGGTACGCGCGAGCCTTTTGAATGGAACGCCGTGATCCCGCCCGGCGCGGAGCCCCTGGTGCTTCGCCCGCGCCTCCCGACCCGCCGCTCGCCCGACGTCGACAGCACCGCCTCGGTGCAGACCCCCGCGCCCTCGCGGGTCAACTGACCCTCTCGCTCGCGCTCCTGCTCGCCCCCTCGCTCGCGCGGGCCGACGACTTCGACGAGCTGATCGCCGGCCGCGACGCCTACATCAACGGCGAGATCCCCGCGGCGATGGAGCACCTCCAACGCGTCATCGGGCTCCACGCGCCGACCTCCCGCGCCGTGGTCCTCGTCACCGCCGCGCGCCGCTACTACGCCGCGTGCCTCTTCGCGCAGCGCCGCGTCGACGAGGCGCGCGACGTGCTCCGGCAGATGCTCCGCGACGACCCCGACGCGCACATCGACCAGTCGCAGTACGACCGGCGCTTCGTGGCCTTCCTCGAGGAGCTGTACAGCGCGATGCAGCCCGAGCTCAACCAGCTCCGTCGGGAGCGCGTGCTCACGCAGCAGCAGGCCGAGGAGCGCCGCGAGGCGCGCGAGGCGCTCATGCGCGACCTGCTCACCCACGAGACGCAGGTCGAGCGGGTGCCGCGCGAGCTCACGTTCGTGCCCTTCGGCGCGGGTCAGTTCGCCAACGGGCAGACCGCCCTCGGCATCGTCTTCCTCTCGGTCGAGACGCTGCTCACGGTGACCTGCGTCACGACCTTCGCGTGGCAGCAGGCGATCAGGCCCGCGAGCGGGCAGTACTACCCCGACGAGATCCCGCAGTACAACGTCGACCGCGCGCTCTCGTACACCAACTGGGCGTCGGCGGGCGTGCTCGCGGCGGTGATGATCAGCGGGGTCATCCAGGCCAACGTCGCGTGGCAGCCCGTGCGACGTCGCACCGTCGTGCCGCGGCCGATGCCCCCCGAGCTCCAGGGCGCGCGGCTCATGGTGAGCGCGAGCCCCGGTCCGTCGCCCGACGGCACCGGCCTCGGTGCGACGTTGCGCTTGACCTTCTGAGCGCCGTCGTCGTGAATGTTGAAGGTTCTCGGCCCGTCGTGACGGCTACGACGGTGAGAGTCCCTTCTGCGTGAGAGGAGCGTCGATGAAGCTGGATCGTGAGCGCGGTCGATGGGCGATGTGCTTCGGTGTGCTGGGCGCGATGGTGATCGCGGGGGCGCTGGTGTCGACCCCGCAGGCGGCCGAGGCGCAGCGGCGCCCGACGACGCCCGACGGCGTCGCGCAGTTCAACCGCGCGTGCGGGCGGTGCCACCCCCACGGCGACGAAGACACCGGCCCCGACCTGCACAACCTGAACAAGACCGAGGAGGAGGTCACCAAGGTCATCCGCAACGGGTACAAGCACATGAAGGCCATCCCCCCCGCGAAGCTCTCGAACGCGGACCTCTCGAAGGTGATGATCTTCCTCCGTCACATCCGCACCGTTCACTGAACGGCACTGCTCAGATGAGGGGGGCTCCACCTTCAAGCGTTACTTGAGGTGGCGCCCCCGCTACTGAACACCCGAAGGGAGCGTCAGCGGCCCGCGAGGGTGGTGCGGGGCGCGTGGTGGGCCTCGTGGCGAGGCTTCGGGCCGGGCTCGCGCCCCTCGATCACCCGCTGGATCGTCGCCGGGTCGACGCCCTTCGCGAGGGCGTCGAGCGTCCAGACGGCCGCGGACTCGGGGTAGAAATCGCGCTTGAGGAGCGGGTGGTGACGGCCCGCCGCGATGCGACGCTGCACGGCCACCACCTGCCGCACGCGGTCGAAGAGCTTCCTCGGGATCGAGAGCCGGTCTTGAATGGGCGCGAAGAAGTTGGTGACGGCCGTGGCGATGTCGCGCTCGCCCTCGAGGGCCTCGAGCGCGGGCTCGAGCGCCAGCGCGGCGAAGAGCGTGGCGTCGGTGCCGACGTCGCCCGAGGCCACGCGCGCGTCGATGGCGCGGAGCCGCTGCCAGAGGCGCGTCGCGCCGTGCGGGTCGTCGTCGAGAAAGGCCGAGAGCTCGGGCAGCACCACCGCGAGCACGCCCGTCTCCCACGCGAGCCAGAACGCGCGCCGCGAGGCGCCGCCGCGCAGGAGCCGCAGGATCTCTTCGAGCAGCCGCGGGCGCGCCGCGCGCAGGAGGTCGTCGCGGTGCACCACGATGGCGTCGTACACGTCGGGCTCGATGCCCAGGTCGAGCCGCGCCGCGAACTTGATCGCGCGGAGGATGCGCACCGGGTCTTCGCGGAAGCGCACGTCGGCGTCGCCGATGGTGCGAATGACCCTGCGCTCGATGTCGGCCAGGCCGCCGACGAAGTCCACGATCTCGCGCCGCTCGAGGTCGTAGAAGAGCGCGTTCATGGTGAAGTCGCGGCGCGCGGCGTCCTCCCAGGGCTCGCCGAACACGTTGTCGTGGCGGATGAGAAGGTCCTGGTCGTCGTCGGGGCGCGGGCGGCGCGCGGTGACCGTGAGGGGCTCGGTGTTGTTCTCGACGCCGTCGTCGCCGTCGCCCTCGGGCGAGGCCGCCCAGTCGGAGCCCTCGTCGAGGGGCAGCTCCATCGACGGGTCTTTGCGAAAGGTCGCGACCTCGATGATCTTCGACCCGAACATGATGTGCGCGAGGCGAAAGCGCCGGCCGATGATGCGGCAGTTGCGAAAGAGGTGCTTGACCTCGTTGGGCCTCGCGCTGGTGGTGACGTCCCAGTCCTTCGGGGGGCGGCCGAGCAGGAGGTCGCGCACGCAGCCGCCCACGAGGTAGGCCGCGTGGCCGCTGCGCACGAGGCGCTTGACCACCTTGGCGGCGTCGGGGTCGATGCGTTCGGGCGAGACCGTGAAGGGGACGGTGCGCGGGGTCGGGCGTGTGTTGCTTGAAGACGAGGCAGACACTGGTAGGAGATCCATGAAAGCGGGAGGGCCGCGGGGCAGACATCGCGGTCGCACTCCGCTCCGTCAGCACCTACCATACGCCGCCGCACGGGCTTTCACCAGCGCCCCTTGACCACGGTCGGGGACAGGGTTTTTCCGTGGGAGGGTGTTTCTGTCTACGAAGCGTCGCCCTCGGGCGCGCGCTGCTCGGCGAGCTCGGCGCGCGCGGCGAGCACCTCGTCGGGCGTGGCCTCGTGCACGTCGAGCACGCGCACCTGAAAGTTCAGCGTCTCGCCCGCGAGGGGGTGGTTGGCGTCGACCTTCACGTGGTCGTCGTGCACCTCGACGACGCGCATCGCGAGGGTGGTGCCGTCGTCTCCCTCGGCGGTGAACTCCTGGCCCACGACCACGCCCTCGGGGTTCGGGAACTCGTCGCGGTCGACTTCGAACACGTCGGTGTCGTCGCGCAGCCCGTAGGCGTCCTCGGGGGCCACCGTGGCGTTCACCACGTCGCCCTTGCGCGCGCCCTCGAGGGCCATCTCGAGGCCCGGCACCACCGCGCCCATGCCCCACACGAAGCCGTGGGGTTCATCTCCCTCGGTGCTCTCGAGCAGGTTCCCGCGGCTGTCTCGCAGGGTGTAGTGGATGCGCACGAACATTCCGGGGCCGATGGCTGCGCTCATGGGATTGCCTTCGATCGAAGCACGCCGCGAGGGGTGGGGGCGAGTTTCGGGCGTCACAGGGTGTTGCCCAGGTAGAACTGCACGGTCTGGAGCGTGCTCTCGCCCACGCTCTCGACGGGCCTGAGCACGAAGCCGAAGTCGAGGGCGATGATGCCCACGGGGGAGACGTAGCGCAGGCCCACGCCGGGCGAGACCCTGAGGTTGAACTGGTCGACGAAGTTCGTCGCCTCGACCCACACGTTGCCCACGTCGACGAAGGTGCCGAACTCCACGTTGGTGCTGATGAACGAGAGCGGCACGCGCAGGTCGGCGACGAGGTTGACGTAGAGGTCTCCGCCGGGCGCGAGGGGGTAGCCCGAGCCCTGCACCGCCTGCAGGCGGTCCTGCGGGATGAGCTGGTTCTGGGTCCACCCGCGCATCGAGCCCGCGCCGCCGAGCCAGAAGAGGCGCGACGGGTGCGTGCTCGTCGCGGCCGTGCCCGCGAGGGTGTAGTTGTACCCCGCTCGCGCGCTCAGCGAGAGCACCGTGCGCAGCCACAGCGGGAGGTAGGTGGTGAAGCGCGCCTCGACGTGCAGCGTGCGGTCCGAGGGGGGCTTCTCCTGCTCGTCGGTCGCGCCGCGCGGGGCCGGGTCGTACCCGAGGAGCGAGAGCACCTCGGTGGTGACCGAGGCGTAGAACCCGCTGCGCGGGGTGAGGGGGTTGTCGCGGCCGTCCCACACGGCGCCGAGGCGCGTCGCGAGCAGGAGGCTCCTGCCCGGCTGGTAGCGCACGAAGCCGCCCGCGATCTGCCGCGCCTCGCGCTGGCAGATGGCGACCACGTCGGCGTCGGGCGTCCAGCCCGGCGTGTTGGGCGGGCGGTAGCGGTTGATGCAGTTGTCGTAGAAGCTCCGCTGGATCGAGCTCGCGGCGCCGAAGACCGAGACGTCGATGTTCTGGATCTCGTTGGTGAGCGAGAGCGAGAAGCGGGGGACGGGCCGCCACGAGATCGTGCCGCCGATGCCGTAGGTGGTGAGCGCGAGGGCCCAGGGCTGGAGCACCCGGCTCACCACGCCGTCGAGCGACGCGCTGAACTTCGGCCCGAGGCCCGGCACGTACGGGAAGGCGAGCGAGACCGGCAGGCGGTACGAGAAGCGCTGCTCGTCCCAGTCGCCGACGTTGGCGGGCGCGGTGGGCGCCACGATGGGCACCGGCAGGAGGTAGCCCGCCTCGGGGCGGAACGAGAGGTTCATCGCGAGGCCCGCGAGGTCGAGGAGCGACATCTCCGCGCCCACGCGCGCGCCCTGCCCGAGCGAGAAGCCCACGCGGGCCTGGAGGCCGAAGCGGCGGTCCTCGACCACGCGCACGAGCAGGGTCTTCACGGGCGCCTCGATGTCGCCGTCTTCGAGGCCGACGTTCACGCTGGTGAAGACCCCGAGCTCGTAGAGCTGCCGCTGGCTCGCGCGCTGGCCCGAGAGGGTGAACGTGTCGCCCTCGCGCTCGTCGAGCCGCGAGCGCACCACCGACTCGCGCGTCGAGGCGTTGCCGCGCACCTCGACGCGCCCGATGCGCACGCGCGGCCCCTCGTGCAGCACCACCCGCACGCGGGCGCGGGTGTGGTCGGGCGAGCGCTCGATCTCGGGCTCGACGCGCGCGAAGGCGTAGCCCCGCTCGCGGTACCAGTCCCCGAGGCGCACGCGCGCCTCGCTCAGCTCGCGGTACGACACGGGCACGCCGAGCGGCAGCGCCCACGCCTCGGCGAGCACGGCGCTCGGCTGCGCGCGGTTGCCTTCGAAGACGAGCTCCTCGACGTAGCTGCGCGGGCCCTCGGTGACGCGCATCTCGACGTCGAGGCGCGGCCCCTCGGGCGTCTCGACGCGCGTGGGCACGGGCGCGGCCACGGCGGCGTCGAGGTAGCCGCGCTCGCGGTACGCGTCGACGATGCGCTGCGACGCGGTGGCGTACACGCCCGGCGTGTACGTGCGCTCGCGCCAGATGCGCCCCGTGTAGGGCCGCGGGCCCGACGGCAGCTCCGCGCGCGCGGCCTCTTCGACGAAGCCCCGCAGCTCGTCGCCCGAGATCACCGTCGCGCCGGGGAAGCGCATCGAGCGCACGAACACCTGGCGCCCCTCGGAGACCGAGAAGCGCACCGTGCGGACCTCTCCCTCGCCGGGCGCGAGCGCGGCGCGCACGCGGGCGTCGTGCCACGCGCGGCGCACGTAGAAGTCCTGCACGCGCGACGCGAACGACGAGAGCGTGGCCTCGGTGAAGCCCTGCTCCTCGCCGAGCCGCAGGGCCTCGACGAGAGACTCCTCGGGGATGGCGTGGGCGCCGAGCCACTCCATCACGTAGCGCGGGCCCGCGACGACTTCGAAGCGCACGCTCGCGCGGCCGTCGGGCAGGGTGACGACCGAGGGCGCGACGCGCGCGTCGAGAAAGCCCTCGCGGCGCAGGTACGTGGTGAGGGCCTCGGCGCCGACGCGCACGCGCACGGGGCTGGCGATGTCGCCCGCCGAGAGCCCCACGGCGTCGCGGGCGCCCGCTTCGAACGCGGGGGCGACGCGGTCGATCGTGACGGAGCGCGCGCGCAGGGCCGGTCCCTCGGCGACGCGCAGGGTGAGCTCGCGGGCGCCGGGCGTGGCGGTCTCGCGCCACTCGGCCTCGCAGCGGGCGCGGGGGAAGCCCGCCTCGTGGTAGGCCTCCTCGACGCGCCGCAGGGCCTCTTCGACGGTGGCCTCGGTGACGGCCATGTCGCCGTGCAGCCCCGCGTCTTCGCGCACGAGCTCGGGGTCGCGGGCCTCGGCGCCGCGCACCTCGAGGTCGACGAGCCGGTAGCGCCGCGCGCCGCGCAGCACGAGCTCGACGCCGCCGTCGACGGCGCGGGCCGAGAGGGTGGCGTCGGCGAAGGTGCCGCTCGCGAGCGCGTGGCGCAGGGCCTCGCGGGCGCGCGCGGCGGAGAAGTCCGCGCCCGGCGGGAGCCCCGCGCGCTGCCAGGGGTCCTCGCCCGGCAGCGGGGTGGCGATCACCACCGAGACCACGGGCCCCGAGAGGCCCGGCGCGGCCTCGACGGGGTCGA
>JBDHVF010000470.1:0-6592 GCA_039809605.1 Polyangiales bacterium
CGCAGGGCCCGCGCGCGCGTCGCCGCGGCCGTCACCGCGGCCCTCGCCGCGGGCGCGCAGGGCTGCGCGGGCGAAGACACGGGCACCGTCAACCCGCCCATGCCCGCGATGTGCACGGGCTCGCAGATGCTCTGCTCCATGGGCAACCGCTGCGTCGACGTGCCCGCGTGCTCGAACACCTGCATGCCGGGCTTCGCGCAGACGGGCGCGCCGGCCTTCAACGCCGCGACGTGCACCTTCGACATGAGCATGTGCGGCTGCCGCGAGCTGCCGCCGCTCAACCCCGGCGCCGTGGGCTCGCACCTGCACATGGCCGCCGCGGCCGACGGCGCGCTGTGGCTCTCGGCCTACTCGCCCGGCGAGCCCGGCGGCGCGCGCTACGGCGACCTCGTCGTGGGCCGCTGGCAGTCCGAGACCATGTCCGTCGCGTGGACCCACGCCGACGGCGTGCCCACGGGCGGCATGATCACGGGCTCGGTCGGCGGCTGGCGCGGCGGCGTCGGCGACGCGGGCGACGACGTGGGGCAGTTCAACTCCATCGCCGTGGGGGCCGACGGCAACCCGCGGGTCGCCTACTGGGACGCCACGCACAACAAGCTCAAGTTCGCGGTCTGCATGGGCACGACCTGCGCGTCGCACACGGTCGACATGAACGGCGCCAACGGGCGCTACGCGTCGCTCGTGCTGCTCGACGGGGGCGTGCCCGCGATCGCGTACCGCGCGGCCGCGCCCGCGATGGGGGGCTTCAACGCCGTGGTGCGCCTCGCGCGCGCCAACAGCGCCAACCCCATGGCCCCGACCGACTGGACCATCTCCGACGTGGCGGCGCTGCCGAGCGCGTGCCGCCCCGCGGAGTGCGCGACGGGCACCGTGTGCCTGCGCAGCGGGCAGTGCGGCCCGATGCCGATGAACATGGCCGACGTGTTCGCGGCCAACACCGTCGAGGCCCTCTCGCCGGGCGCGCACTACGTCAACCTCGTGGCGGGCCCCGGCGGGCGCCTCGCGGTGGTGTGGTACCACCGCGACCGCGGCAACCTCATGCTCGCGCTCGGCGACGCGATGGGGCGCTTCATGGCCCCCGTGGTGCTCGACGGCGAAGGGGCGATGCGCGCCGACGCGGGCGACCGCGGGGTGTACGCGTCGGCGGCCTTCGGGCGCGACGGCGCGCTGCACGTGGCCTACGTCGACGGGTGGGAGGAGCGGCTGCTCTACCTCCGCGCGATGGACGGGCGCGTGATGGGGGAGCCCGAGGTGATCGACGACGGCGGAGGCGTCGGCGCGATGAGCTTCGACGACGGGCGGCACATCGTGGGCGACAGCGCGTCGCTCTCGATCGCCGCCGACGGCACGGTGCGCGTGGCCTACCAGGACTCGACCGCGGGCACGCTCCGCCTCGCGACGCGGGGATCGATGGGCTGGACGAAGTCGATCCTCGACAACATGAATCACACCGGGTACTGGGCCACCACCGCCGCTGGCAATGTGGCCACGTGGTGGCGTGATCTTTCGATGTCAGGCATGCCTCGGTACGGCGTGCGGGTGTTCCCGCTACGCTGACCCGCGGGGGATCTCGTCGAGGCGTACGAGGCGCGTAGCGGGGCCCGCGACGCGCCCGCGCTCCTCGGCGACGATCGAGAGCAGCTCGCGCTGGCTCACCACGCCCGCCTGGAGGAGACCCTTCATGTACCCGTCGGCGTACCCGTGGGCCCGCGCGAGGCGGGGCTGGGCCGCGCCCTGTTCGGTCGCCACGAACAGGTCGTGGAGCAGCCGCCGGAGTTCGACGATCACCTGGTCGCGAGAGTGGGGATCCTGCATGGGCTCCCATTGCCAGAGGGCCGCGGCGCGATCCAATTTCCTGCAGGGCGCGTATCGAAGGGCCTGAAGGGTGCACACGCCGGGATGGCGAAATGGCAGACGCAGGGGGCTTAAAACCCCTGGGAGCGAAGCGCTCCGTGCGGGTTCGACCCCCGCTCCCGGCACCACGCGGCGAGGCCGCGATCAGCGCGAGGCGAGGCGGCCCTGGAGGAAGTTCGTGACGTTCGCGAGGGTCGAGACGTTGCGGTACTCCGACTCCTCGATCTTGATCTTGTAGCGCTTCTCGATGTCCGTGATGATCTCGAGGGCCTGCATCGAGTCGACGCCGAGGTCGCGCAGGGGGGTGTCGTCGGCGATCGACGACGGCTCGCGCTCGATGATCTCCGCGATGATCCCGCGGAGCTCTTCCTTGAGGTTCTCGTGGGCCACGGCGGCGCTCCTCAGCCCACGCGCTTCTGCACGAGCTCGACGAGCTGGCCCACCGTCTGGATCCCCACGAGCTGGTCGTCGGGGATGCGGATCTTGAACTCGCGCTCCATGCTGCCGACGATCTCGAGCATCCCCAGGGAGTCGATCCCCAGGTCGCTGATGCGGGTGTTCTCCGACGCGAGCGGCACGTCGCGCTCGGCGACCTCGCTGGCGATCCGGCGGAATTGCGAGAGCAGTTCGTCACGTGCGATGGTCATGCTGTCTCCGTGGGGCTGAAAACGCGCGCGTTCTTCGCAGCGATCGCGCGAGGTGTCAAGCCGAGGCGCGGCCGTCGCGATGGCTACTCGCGTTGCCGCATGCGCCCTCTCGCACCGCGCACCGCGCTACGCACCGGGGAGGGGCGCTTGAAGGCTTCGCGTCGCGGCGGTATAGCCCCGCGCCTATGACGGCACGGGTCTACGTCACGGGCATGGGGGTCGTGAGCTCCCTCGGCCTCGGTCGAAAAGCCTTCTGGAACGCGTTGCTCGCGGGCCGCTCGGGCGTCTCGCCCGTCGGCGCCTTCGACGCGCGCTCGCTCGAGCGCACGATCGCCGCCGAGGTGAAGGGCTTTCGCGCCAGCGACCACCTCACCGCGCGCGAGGCCCGCGACGCCGGGCGCTGCTCGGCCATGGCCATCGCCGCCGCGCGCATGGCCGTCGCCGACGCGTCGCTGCCCGCAGAGCACCTACGCGCCGAGCGCGCGTCGGTGGTCTTCGGCACCACGATGGGCGAGGCCGACGTGCTCACGCGCCTCGACGACGCGTGGATCCGCGGCGGCCCCGAGGCCGTGCCCCGCGACGACGTGGCGCGCTACTCGCCGTCGCTGCTGCCCGTCCACCTCTCGCGCGCCCTCGGCTTCCGCGGCGCCGTGCTCACGCTGCCGGCCGCGTGCGCCGCGGGCAACTACGCCATCGGCTTCGCCGCCGACCTCATCCGCGCGGGCCGCGCCGACGTGGTCGTCACGGGCGCGTCGGAGATGCTCCAGGAGCTTCAGTTCTGCGGCTTTCTTCGCCTCGGCGCGCTGGCGCCCGAGCGCTCGCAGCCCTTCGACCTCAACCGCCAGGGCCTCGTGCTCGGCGAGGGCGCGGCCGCGCTGGTGCTCGAGAGCGAGGCCCACGCGGTGCGCCGCGGCGCCACGGCGCTCGCCGAGGTGGGCGGCTACGGCATCGCGTGCGACGCCCACCACATCACGCGCCCGCACCCCGAGGCCACCGGCAGCGCGCGGGCCATGCGCGACGCCATCGCGCGCTCGGGCCTGACGCCCGACGAGGTCGACTTCGTGAACGCCCACGGCACCGCCACGCGGGCCAACGACGCCGTCGAGGCCAGGGCCCTGCGCGACGTGTTCGGCGCGCGGCGCGTGCCCGTGTCGAGCGTCAAGAGCATGATCGGGCACACCATGGGCGCCGCGAGCGCCATCGAGGCCGTGAGCTGCGTCGAGACGGTGCTCACGGGCGTCTACCCCCCGACCACCAACTACGAGACGCCCGACCCCGAGTGCGACCTCGACGTGGTCGCGGGCGCTCCGCGCAAGGGCCCGGGTGACGTGGTGCTCAACAACTCCCTCGCCTTCGGCGGCTACGACGCCGTCGTGTGCTTCGCCCGCGTGGGCCGCCTCGCGCCGCCGTCGGACCGCGAGGTGTCGCGATGAGGCCCCTGGCGGTCACCGGCCTCGGCGTGGTCTCGCCCCTCGGCGTCGGGTGGGAGGCCTTCGTGAGCGGGCTCTGGCGCGACGCGCGCGACCCCTTCTCGCCCACGACCTCGCTCTTCGACCTCGCCCCCTACGGCGGCGCGCGCGTCGCCGAGGTGCAGGGCTTCGACGCGGCGAAGTACGTGGGCGACAAGGGCCTGCGCAACAACGACCGGCTCACGAGGCTGCTGCTCGTGGCCGCGCGCCTCGGGCTCGAGCACGCGGGGCTCAAATCGAAGGGCGCGTGGGCGGCCTACGGCCCCGACGACGTGGGCGTGGTGGCGGCCAGCGCGTACGGCAGCCTCGAGGCGATCCACGAGCTCAACACCGTCGCGAGGCGCGAGGACCCGCGGTACATCAACCCCGCGCGCTTCCCCAACACGGTGATCAACAGCTCGCTCGGGTACGTGAGCATCTGGGAGGACCTGCGCGCCCTCAACGCCACCGTGATCAACGGGCCCGCGGGCGCCCTCGACGCGGTCTCGTGCGCGGAGATGTACCTCGCGACGGGCCGCGCGAAGGCCGCGCTCGTGGGCGGCGCCGAGGCCCTGAGCGAGGCCCTCGTGCTCGCGGCCCACCGCCTCGGCGCGCTCGACCTCTCGGGCGACGCCGCCTGGTCGCCCGCGCGGGGCGGGGGCGTGCGGCTCGGCGAGGGGAGCGTGCTCGCGGTGATGGAGCCCGAGGCCTCTGCCCGTGCGCGCGGGGCGCGCGTCTACGCGACGGTCGCGGGGTACGGCACGGCGTTCGAGCCGCCCGACGACGACGACGCGCTCTTCGCGCCCTCGCAGAAGGCGCTGGAGCGCGCGATGCGCGCCGCCCTCTCCGACGCGTCGCTCGACCCCTCGAAGGTCGACGCGGTGCTCTCGGGCGTCTCGGGCTGGGCCGCGATGGACGACGTCGAGCGCGCGGCCGTCGAGGCCGTGCTCGGGCGAGACGCCGCGCGGCGCGTGGCGACCCCGAAAGCGTTCTTCGGCGAGACGCTGGGCGCGTCGGGGGCCTTCGCGGTCGCGGCGGCGGCGGCGGGCTTCGAAGCGGGCGTGGAAGAGATGGGGCGCGCGGTGCTCGTGCCCTCGCTGGGTTTCTACGGCAACGCGTCGGCCCTCGTGGTGCGGCGCCCGGAGTGATGACCGACATGAGCTGGATCGACGAGAAGGCGCACCGCGAGCTGACGCGCGTGCGCGAGGCCCGCGAGATGGGCGTGTACCCGTTCTTTCGCCCGTTCGAATCGGGGGGCCTGCGCACCACGGTCAACGGCCACGCGTTCGTGAACTTCAGCTCGAACGACTACCTCGGGCTCACCACGCACCCCAAGGTGATCGAGGCCGCCCACCGCGCGCTCGACCGCTACGCGTGCGGCCTCTCGTCGAGCCGCGTGCAGGCCACCACCGTGGCCCACGTCGAGCTCGAGGCGCGCCTCGCGAGGTTCTTCGGCTTCGAGAAGGCCCTGGTCACCACCACGGGCTACCAGGCCATGGTGGGCACCATCATGTCGCTGGCCGACGAGAAGACCACCCTCGTGCTCGACCAGCTCTCGCACGCGTGCATCCTCGACGGGACCTTTCTCGCCGCGGGCACGCCCAAGCGCGCGCCCGAGGTGCGGTTCTTCAACCACAACTCGGCCCGCTCGCTCGAGCGCATCTTGAAGTCGCGCGAGCGCGAGAACGCCATGGTGCTCGTCGAGGGCATCTACTCGCTCGACGGCGACAAGGGGACGCTCACCGAAATCAACGAGGTCTGCGAGCGCCACGGCGCGGTGCTGGTCGTCGACGACGCGCACGGCTCGGGCACGCTCGGCACGCACGGCCGGGGCATCCTCGAAGACCTCTCGCTCGAGGGCCGCGTGCCCGTGGTGGTGAGCACCTTCTCGAAGGTCTTCGGCGGCATCGGGGGCATCATCCTGGGCTCGACCGAGGTGGTCGAGCTCATCCAGCACACGGCCCGGAGCTTCGTGTTCAGCGCCACGCTCCCGGTGCCCATCGTGGCCGCGGCGGCGGAGATCCTCACGATGCTCGAGGCCGACGGGCCCGCGCTCGTGGCGGAGCTCCACGACAACGCGCGGTACATGCGCACCGAGCTGGTGCGCAGGGGCTTCGACCTCGGCACGTCGAACACCCACATCATGCCCGTGATGGTGCGCGACGAGCGCAAGGCCCTGGTGATGCACCACATGCTCTACGACAAGGGGATTCACATGGTGCCCATCACGTACCCCGGCGTGAAGCAGGGCGAGGAGCGCCTGCGCGTCAACGTCACCCGCGGCCACACGCGCGACGAGATGAACCACGCCCTCGACGCCCTCGACGAGCTCGGCGCGCTCTGCGAGATCCGCGCGCAGGACAGGGCCCCCGTCGAGGCCGCCGCCCCCGCGGTGTGACCCCGCGTCTCCCGCTTCCGGCCGCGATCTGGTGTTCTCCACGCGTCCCGCATAGATTCCGCGGCGCGCGATGACCCCCACCCGACTGCGCGTGCCCTGGAGCGAGCTCTCGGCCATCGCCGCCGCGTGCGTCGCCCTCGCCGCGTGGAGCGCCTCGGGCCGCGGCGTCTCGCTCGAAGGCGCCGCCGTGGCCCTCGTCGCCATGGCCGTCGCGCTCGCGCCGCGCCGCGCGCTCGAGGCCGACG
>JBDHVF010000471.1:0-6583 GCA_039809605.1 Polyangiales bacterium
CGCGCGGTCGAGCGCCGTGGCCGCCGGCGCGCGCGCGTTCGGCAGGCTGCCCTGGTAGGGGTCAGAGCGCGCGGCCCTCGCCGAGCATCAGCGCGACCTCTTGCGAGAGGATGCGCGCGGTCTCGCTCGCGCCGCAGCTCGCGCAGCCCGCGATCGACTGCATCGACTCGACGTAGAGGGCGCGCGCGCGGGGGAGGTCGCCCTCGCAGGCCGCGGCCAGCACGCCGAGGGTGCGGGCCTCGCCGCACCCCGAACCGAGCCGGTCGATGCGGTCGGCGCACGCGCGCACGAGGTCGGGCCGCTCGGCGCGCAGCGCCATGATCGCGAGGCGCGCGACCGAGGTCTTGTCGGCGAGCGAGTCGACGGGGGCCTCGGCGGTGAGCGCGTCGAGCGAGGCCGAGATCGCCTCGGGGGCGTCGTCGCCGCCGAAGGACTCCCACGCGGCCGCGACGCGGTCGTCGGCGCGCGGGCCGACGCCGCGCCGCGCCTCGTAGCGCGTGTTGACCGAGTGGATCCAGAGCGAGACGGCGACGAGGGCGGCGACGATTCCAACGAGCATCCACATGGCGTACGAATGGGAAGCACGGCGCGGCGACCCCGCGCAAGTGCGGAGAGAGCGGACGATGACGCAGAGCCCCGACGGCTACGAGTCGAGCTACATGAACGCGGGCGAGGCGCTGGTGCGCTCGCGCAAGCCGATGCCCTGGTGGTTCTTCGCGGTCATCGGCCTCGCGCTCGCGGCCTCGATCGGCGCGTCGATCGCGTCGGGCAGCTTCGCCGCGCTGATGTCGGCGCCCATCCTCGTGGTGGTCGGGCTGCTCCTGTCGGTGCTGCGGGTCGTGGTGACGCGAGAGCACGTGCACGTGCAGTTCGGCCTGTGGGGCCCGAAGATCGCGGTGCGCGACGTGACGAAGATCGAGGCGATGGACTACCCCTTCATGAAGTACGGCGGCTGGGGGATCCGCGCGGGCATCGACGGGAGCCGGGCGTACTCGACGCCCGGCGGGACGGGCCGCGGCGTGCGCATCGAGTACCGCGACGGCTCGCGCACGAAGGCCGTGTTCGTCTCGACCGACGACGCCGACGAGGTCGTGCGCACGGTGTTGCAGCTTCAGGGCGCCGCGTCGCCGACGGGCGTGCGCGTCGAGGCCGCGCGCGACGAGCGCGCGGGCGCAGAGGACGATCAGGGCGAAGAGGCGCGGCATGAAGGCCGGGGCGAGGCGCGCAAGCAGGCGTGAAAACGCGGCGGATTCCGGCGCGCGTCGCCTGGACATCCCTTCTGAACGACGGTACCTTCGACGTGCCTTGGATCCATTCCGTACCGCCTCGGGGTTTTCGCTTCTGTGACGGGGGGAACGCGGGTCTGACCGCAACAGAAGCCGTTGAACCACGGCGGACGTTCGGTGGGGTGGCTGTCACCCCGGCCACGGTTTCGGGTCGCAGGGTGCCGCCGTCGGGCGCCCTGTTCACCCCCGCGAGGGGGCGCCCGCCGTGAGCTCTCCGACGGTTCCACACAGAGGGCTCGCACGATCGGAACGCGCGAGCGAAGGATTGCAGTCATGGGTGCGAGAATCTACGTAGGCAACCTCCCGTTCACGGCCGACGAGGCCCAGGTCCGCCAGCTCTTCGAGCAGGGCGGCCGCAGCGTGCGCGAGGTGCGGATCATCGAGGACCGTGAGACTGGCCGTCCGCGCGGGTTCGCGTTCGTCGAGATGACCACCGAGGCCGACGCCAAGGCCGTGATCTCGGAGCTCAACGGCGCCAACTTCGGCGGCCGCACGCTCACCGTGAACGAGGCCCGCGACCGCGAGCCCCGTGGCGGCGGCGGCGGCGGCGGTGGCGGCTACGGTGGTGGCGGCGGCTACGGTGGCGGCGGCGGCGGCGGCGGTGGTCGCGGTGGCGATCGCGGCGGCCGTGGCGGCGACCGCGATCGCCGTCGCTGATCCTCCGCGACGCGCCACGCGCGCGTTCCACCGCGAAGCGCGCGTGACGCCGCGCTCCTCGTAAGTCCCCTCGTCCAGACCCACTGATCACACACCGCAGGCGCAGTCGCCGCAGCGACGCTGTACGAGCGTGACCTCTGCGCGCCGTGGCCTTCTTCGTGCACTCGCGTCGCGGCGTGCAGCTCGAAGCGCCAGCGTCTACGCCCCTCGTCGATCGCATGATGACCCTCGCGCGCAGCGCGGGCGTGGGCGCCGTCGCGACGGCGGTCGACCTCGCCACGCTCGCGGTGCTCGTTCACGCGCTCGGCGTGTCGGCGCGCGCCGCGAGCGCGCCCGCGCTGTGCCTCGGCGTCGTGGTGCAGTTCGCGGGCAACAAGCTCGTGGCCTTTCGCGACCGCGACCCCGACTGGGTGCCACAGGCCGCGCGCTTTCTGCTCGTCGAGGCCGCGGGCTTCGCGGCCAACCTCGCGCTCTTCGACCTCGCCGTGCGCCACGTGCCGGCGCCCCCGGTCGCGCTCCGGCTCGCGACGACCAGCCTCGTGTACTTCGGCGTGTGCCTGCCGGTGTGGGCGCAGATCTTCCGCGCGCGCCGGCCCGCGCCGGGAGGGTGCACCCCACGATGAACGCGCTCGCCCTCGTGCCCACGGCTCTGTGCTCCGCGTGGACGGCGCTCGGCGCCGCCGCGCTCGTCGACCTCGCCCGCGCCCGCGCGCCGCGCGTGGAGCCCGCGTCGCTGCCCGCGCTGTCGGTGCTCAAGCCCCTCTGCGGCGCCGACCCGGCGCTCGAGGAGAACCTCGCGAGCTTCTTCGTGCAGGACCACCCCTCGTACGAGCTCCTCTTCGGCGTCGAGCGCTCGGACGACCCTGCCCTCGCGGTGGTCGAGCGGCTGCGCGCGCGGTTCCCGTCGGTGCGCGCGACGGTGGTGGTGCGCGGCGACGCGGCCGGCCAGAACCCCAAGGTGCGCAACCTCATGGCGATGCTCCCGCGGGCCGCGCACGACCTCGCGCTCATCAGCGACAGCAACGTGCGCGCGCCGCGCGACTACCTCTCGACGGTGGCCGCGGTGCGCGCGGCCGACCCGTCGGTGGGCCTGGTGACCAACGTGTTCGTGGGTGCGGGCGGCAGTGGCCTCGGCAGCGCGCTCGAGTCGGTGCAGCTCGCGGGCTTCTGCGCCGCGGGCGTGGCGCTGCCCACGGCCCTCGGCGACGCAGCGGTGGTGGGCAAGTCGATGCTCGTCTCGCGCGCCGAGCTCGACGCGCTCGGGGGCCTCGGGCGCGTGGCCGACGTGCTCGCCGAGGACTACGTGCTCGGCAAGATGTACCAGCACGCGGGGCGGCGCGTGGTGGTGGCGCCCGTGGTGCTCGAGAACGTGCTCGGCGAGATGTCTCTGCGCGCCTTCGCCGAGCGGCACCTGCGCTGGTCGATGATGCGCTTTCAGCTCCGCCCCTTCGCGTACCTGCTCGAGCCGCTGACGTGCCCGCTCGCGGTGCTGCCCTTCGCCGCCGTGGCCCTCGGCCCGTGGGCGCTCGCGTGGGCCGTCGCGACGCTGTTCGTCCGCGACGTGGTGGCCTCGCTCGCGCTCAAGGGCGCGCGGGAGCTCCACCGCCCGATGCTCTTCGGGTGGCTGCGCGAGGCGGTGGTGCTCGCGGTGTGGGCGGCGGCGCCGCTCAAGCGCCACGTCTCGTGGCGCGGACACCGCGTGCGCGTCGGCGCGGGCACCTTTCTCTACGCCGAGCCGTGACCCCTCGGGCCACGTGTGTGACCGAGGCGGGCATCGGTGATACCGTCGGCACCCCGTGGAGAGCGGCCCGACAGCCAGCCTGCGCTCGCTCCCCCCGACGCACGCGCTGCTGTCGGCCCCGGAGGCGCGCGCCCTCGAGGCGTCCCTCTCCCGCGACGCCGTGCGAGACCTCGCGCGGGGCGTGCTCGAGGGCATCCGAGAGGAGCTCCAGTCGGGCGCGCTGCGGGGCGACCGCGACGCCCTCACGCGCGTGGCCGTCGAGCGCCTCGTCGAGCGCGCCCGCGACGCGGGCCGCCCGGCGCTGCGGCGGGTGATCAACGCCACGGGCGTGGTGCTGCACACCAACCTCGGCCGCGCGCCCCTCGGCGACCGCGTGCTCGCCGAGGTGGTCGAGGCCTGCCGCGGGTACGCGACGCTCGAGTACGACCTCGCCGCCGGCCGCCGCGGGCACCGCGACGCCGCCGTGGCCCCGCTCGCCGCCCGCGCGCTCGGCGCCGAGGACGTCGCCGTGGTGAACAACTGCGCCGCCGCGGTGCTCGTCACGGCCACGGCGCTCGCGGCGGGCCGCGAGGTGATCGTGTCGCGCGGCGAGCTGGTGGAGATCGGCGGCGGGTTCCGCATCCCCGACGTGATCGCGTCGTGCGGCGCGCGGCTCGTCGAGGTGGGCACCACCAACCGCACGCGGGTCGCCGACTACGAGCGCGCCATCACCCCCGCGACGGGCGCCATCTTGAAGGTGCACCGGAGCAACTTCGCCCTCACGGGCTTCACCGAAGAGGCCGCGCCCCGCGACCTCGTGGCGCTCGGCCGCGCGCGCGCGGTGCCCGTGATCGAAGACCTCGGGAGCGGCGCCCTCGTCGACACGTCGGCCTTCGGCGCGGGCCGCGAGCGCACGGCCCGCGAGGCCCTGGCCGACGGCGTCGACGCGGTGATGGTGTCGGGCGACAAGCTCCTCGGGGGCCCCCAGGCGGGCCTGGTGGCGGGGCGCGCGGAGGTGGTCGCGAGGGTTCGTCGCCACCCGCTCATGCGCGCGCTGCGGCCCGGGCGGCTGGTGCTCGCGGCGCTCGAGGCGACGCTGCGGGCGTACGTCGAGGGTCGCGCGGCGCGCGACGTGGCCGCGGTGGCCCTGCTGGCGCAGCCCGCCGAGGCCGTCGAGGCGCGCGCGAAGGCCATCGCAGAGGGGCTTTCGAACGACGGGGGCGCGCGGGTCAGGGTCGCGAGGGTCGAGGGGCGCGTGGGGGGCGGCACGCTCCCGACGGCCGCGCTCGCGTCGTGGGGCGTGCGCGTGGGCGGGATCGATGCAAGGGTACTGGAGCGGCGGCTGCGAGAGCACGACCCGCCCGTGGTGGCGCGCATCGAAGCCGGCGAGGTCGTGCTCGACGCGCGCACGCTGCGAGACGACGAGATCGACGAGGTGAAGCGGGCGCTCGCGCGGGCGATCACGGCGCGCGACGGGCGGAGCGAGGGCGCGGAGGCGGGCGAGGCGGACGACGGCGGTGAGCGTGATGTGACGGAGTGAGAGAGCGGTCTCATGAGCGGAACTTCCCGTGAGCTTGCGACGCAGGTGCTGGTGGTGAACCGGCACCTTCAGGCCGTGCACATCACCAGCGCGCGGCGGGCCTTCGTGCTGATGTGGACCGACATCGCCCGCGCGCTCGACGAGGCGTGGGTGGCGCGCGACTTCGAGTCGTGGAGCGCCCTCGAGGTGCGCGAGGGCGACGCGTCGGTGGGCACGAGCCGCGGGGCGATCCGCATCCCGCGCGTGGTGCAGCTCATGACCTACGACCGCATGCCGCGGTCGTCGATCAGGCTGACGCGGCGCAACATCTTTCTGCGCGACGGGCACACGTGCCAGTACTGCGGCCGGCGCGCGTCTCCCCGCGACCTCAACCTCGACCACGTGATGCCCCGCTCGCGCGGCGGGCCCATGAGCTGGGAGAACGTCGTGTGCTCGTGCCGCGTGTGCAACCTGCGCAAGGGCGGCCGCACGCCCGCCGAGGCCAACATGCGCCTCCTGCGCAAGCCCGCGCGCCCGCGCTGGTCGCCCATCCTCGCGCTGGCGTTCTCGCCGGGGCGACCGAAGGAGTGGGAGCCCTTTCTCGCGAACCTCCCCGGCGCGCGAGAGCTCAGCGCCCTGTGGGCCGAGGCCGACGCGGCGCAGGCGCAGGAGCCCCCGGTGGCCGAGAGCGCCTGAGCCGCCCCGCCTCGCTCAGTGCGCGTGGCGGTCGGCCGCCGTGCGGGGCTCCGACGGGGCCATCGCGGCGAACCAGTCGCGCGGCCCGACCTTCACCAGGCTCCGCAAGAGGAGCAGGCCCAGCGCGCACGCGCACGCGAGCTCCCACGGCGCGTGGGCGTGCGCGACGAGGTGGTGCATCTCGGGCACGCTCGACGGGGGCACGAGCGCGTTGACCGCGAGGCCCGCGCACGCGGCGGCGGCGAGCATCGCCAGCGCGAAGGCCAGCGCCGCGCGGTTGCCGAGCGCCCTGCGAAACGCCGCCAGCACCGGGAGGTTGGCGCCCGGCGCGACGAGCACGAACGCCAGCGCCGCGCCGAGCGACGCGCCCTTGTGGATCAGCACCGCCGCCAGCGGCATGGCCCCCTGCGCGCACATGTACACGGGCACGGCGGCGAGCGCGGCGGCGAGGACGTCGAGCGGCGCGCCGAGGCCCGCGACGGCCGACGGGTCGACGGCGGCCTCGAACGCCGCGGCCACGACGAGGCCCACGACATACCACGCGGCCACGTGGTCGAGCGTCGGCCCGACGGCCTGGCGGAGCACCGAGAGGGCGCCGCGCTCGCGGGGCGCGGGGTCGCCCTCGGGCTCGTGGGGCGTGGGGATCCACGACACCGCGGGGCGCACCATGGCGCCGGGCGGCGGCGCGCGCAGCGACACGCGCAT
>JBDHVF010000472.1:0-6568 GCA_039809605.1 Polyangiales bacterium
GCCGCGTCGCCCGCGGCGGCGGCGCGGGACCAGAGCTCCCACGCGCGCAGCACCTCGCGCTCGGCGCGGGGCGCGGGGCGCGCGAGGTCGCGGCGGTGCTCGTCGGCCACGGCGCGCGCGTCGTAGGAGAGGTGCGGCAGCTCGGTGGGCCACGCGGGCGTGCGGTGCGACAGGGGCAGAAAGAGCGCCACCAGCAGGAGCACCACGCCCGCGACGACTCCGATCGGCACGTCGTACGAGCGGTGCGGCATCGCGGACGGCACTCTACACCGGGGCGGCGGCGTGTACTACAGTGCGCGCCGCGATGGCCCACGACCACGACGACGACGACGACGACCACGACGACGAGCCCGAGCTCGGGCCCGGCGCCGCGGGCGAGGTCGACCACGCGGCGGTGGCCGAGGCGCTGCACCGCGCGATCGAGCGCGGCGAGAACGTGCAGATCGAGCGCGCGGGGATGCAGCACGAGCACTGGAACGGCTTTCCGCTCGTGGTGAGCGACGACCTGGTGCTCGTGCGCACGCTGCACGACTTCACGCCCGACGGCTTCGCGGTGCTGCGGCTGCGCGACGTGACGGGCGTGACCTCGGGCGACGCCGAGCGCTTCTTCGAGCGCGTGCTGCGCGCCGAGGGGATGCTCGACGGCCTGCCCGCGCCCCGGCCCGTGCTCCTGCGCTCGTGGCGCTCGGTGCTCGAGAGCGTGCGGGCGCACTACCGCCACGCGATCCTCGAGTGCGAGCGCGTCGACGAAGACGACTTCGTGCTCGGCGAGCTCACGGGCGTCGACGACGAGGCGGCCTCGGTGCGCTACATCCAGGTCGACGGCACGCGCGAGCGCGACGCGACCCGCGTGCCCCTCGACGAGCTCACCCTGGTGCGCTTCGACGAGCAGTACATCAACCTCTTCGGCAAGTACGCCCTCGCCGAGGACCGGCACTGACCGCCGCGTCGGCGCGCGCTCACTCCGTCACGACGGCGCCGACCCAGCTCGTGGTGACGCCGTCGAGCGACGAGATCACTTCGAAGACGCGCCCGTCGGTGGCGTCGTCGCGCGCCGAGATCGTCAGGTGCAGCACGTCGCCGTTGACGCCCGAGGCGCGGTCCCACGAGAAGCGCAGCGCGGGGGCCGCTCCGGGGACGGGGGTCTCGCGCGCCGCGACCCGCCACGGGCCGCGCGTCGGCGCGGTGCTGAAGAGCCGCACGTCGATCGTGCGGCTGCCGCCCTCGGGGAGCGTGACGCCGCGTGCGGAGACGACGCGCACGCGGTCGAGGTCGAGGATGGTCACCGTGTCGGGCAGCGACGGCGCGGCGTTGAAGTAGGCTCGCCCGTCGATCGCGGGCACGCACGGGTCGGCCATGGCCGCGGCCGCGCGGTTCGACCACGAGCGCTGGATCTCGTACTCGAGGTCGTCGGGCCGCGCGCGCGCGTCGGCGCGGTGCTCGCACATGTCTCCGATCTCTCCGCCCGTGTACGCCACGGCCCACGCGCCCTCGGGCGGCGCGGCGGTCGAGGGCTGGTAGTACGCGGGCGCCGTGTTGGGGTACGGGTCGGTCGCGGCCTCGACGATCTCGTGCGAGAGCACCCGGGTGATCGTGTCGAGGCCCTCGCCGCAGTCGGGGATCACCGCGTAGGCCACGGGCGTGCGCGCGCCGTCGCGGAAGTCGGCGTGGTACCCGCCGACGCCCTGACAGGTCACGGTCGAGAGCACCTGCACCTGACGCCCGGCGCCGAGCATGATCACGTAGAGCGTGTTCTCGTCGTGGTCGCCCCACGCGCGCGACTCGACCTGGCTCATCACCCACGCGCGCAGCCGCGTCGACGAGATCGTGCCCGTCGCGAGCCCCGCCCCGTCGGTGTGCACCGCGGGCGCGACGGAGCCCTCGCCCACGCCGTACTCCTCGAGCTGCGCACGCCACGTCGCCGACGACGCGTAGCGCGTGAGGAACTGCATCACGAGGCGCTCCTCGGGGCCGTCGACGGGGTCACCCACGCGCACGAACACCGGCACGAGCCGCGGCGCGCGCAGCACGGGCCCGCCGGCGCTCGCCACCGCGGGCGCCTCGGGCCTGAACGCCGGGTAGGGCGCGCTCGCCTCGCGCAGGACGTCCCTCGGCGCCTCGGCGTCGGCGGCGACCTCGGCGTCGGCGACGCTCTCGACGTCGGCGTCGGGCGAGGCGTCGGGCTGGGGCGCGGGGTCGGCGCCGCCGCAGGCGCCGAGTGCGACGGCGAGCAGGCAGGTGGCGAGCGGGCGGTGCATGCGCGCCGCTGTATACGCGAGGAGCGCCCGCGCCGCGAGGCCCGGCGCGCGCCGAAACGCTCAGAAGAAGCGGTGCTTCTTGTACTCACCCTCGTCGGGCCACGCGGGCCAGGTGACGGCCCAGCCGGCCTTGCTGGGCGCCTCCTTCTCGACGCCCTCGCGCGGCGGCTTGCGCGTGATCTTCACGTCGTAGAACGACCTGAACTCGAGCCTCGCGCCCGAGAAGTACGCCTTGCCGCCGTAGAAGGGGCCCTCGACGTCGGCGCCGATCTGACCGCCCATGGCGAAGCCCGCGGTGCCCTGGATGGCCACGCCCGCGGTGACCTGGACCATCCACGCCTTGCCCTCGACCTGCGCGGTGCCGCCGAAGGTGAACTGGATCTTGCCGCCGACGGTGATCTTGCCCTCGGCGACGTGGCCCTCGCTGATCTTGATGGTGCCCGCCGCGGTGATGCCGCCGCCCAGGCCGAGCGTGAGGGCGAAGGTGGCCTTGCCCTTCACGCCCCAGCGGTTGAAGCCCTTCTCGGCCGCCTCGCGGGCCTTGAGGAGCCAGTTCGCGATGGCCGGCGCGCAGGCGATGCCCAGGCCCGCGCCGCCGGTGCCCGCGGCCTTGATGAGCAGCGCGAGCAGGTCGACCTCGATCGTGGCGCCGAGCACCGGGTCGCCCGCGAGCTCGAGCTCGACGTCGCGCGCCACGTCGGCGCTCTCCTCGAGCTCGGCGAGCGCGCTCGTGTACTTGAAGCCCACCTGGATCTGCGGGAACGTGACCGTGACGTTGCCCGCCTGGTACGCGACCCAGCGGAGCCACTTCGCCGAGATCTTCAGGAGCTTCATCCACGCCGACGACTCGACGTACTTGGTCTTGAACTCCTTGCCGACGAAGTTCTCGACGCCGTCGTACTTGTACGAGACCTTGGCTTCGAACCCGATGGGGTAGCCGCCCTCGTTCTCGATCTCGCGGTGGCCGTGCTCGCCCTCCTTCGAGAGGCGCTTGCGCTCGAAGCCCGCGGACACGGCGAACTCGATCGACCACGAGATGTCGGGGAAGACGCGCACGATCGCCTGCGCGGGGCCGCCCGTCGTGCAGGCGTCGATGTCGACGTAGTAGACGTCCTTCGTCTCGTACGAGGGCCAGACGTGCTTGTAGAGCACCATCATCTTCCCGATCGCGCCGACGGCGCTCGGGATCTGAAGGCTGCTGTGCACCTCGAACTTGTAGCTCTGCTCGCCGGTGATCTTCTCGGGGGCGCCGAAGGGCGGCTTGACGATGATGTGCCGCCTCGCGTGGTGCTTCTCGTTGCAGAGGGGCTTCGCGAGCACGGTCTTGACCGAGAGCGTCTCCTCGGTGTGCGTGCGGCCCGCGATGACCGAGATGGTGCGCTTGTGGGGGTCGGTGCTGGGCAGCACGATCTTGTGCTTGCGCTTGACCGGGTGGTGGCTGCACACGACCTCGGCCCGCTTGAGCTCGCACTGCTGCTTGACGGCCTGGCAGGGCAGCACGGGCTTCGACGGGGCGGGCCTGGGCTGCTGCGGGGCGTTGCGCTTCTTCGCCTCGGCGTAGATCGCCCGCCACTCGGCGAGCGCCTCGCGGTCGGCGGGGTTGTTCGGGTTGAGGAGCCGCCCCCCGCGCTCGGGGTGTCGCCGGAGGAACTCTCGGTTCGCCTCGCGCACCTCGGGCGGCGTGGTCTTCTTCGGGCGGTTGTCGCCCGGCGTGCGTGCGTGCTGGGGGGTGGTCATGGGCGCGGCGGATTCTCTCCCCGCGCGCGTGGGCGCGTCCAGGGCTTCGGGTAGACTCCCGCGCCCATGGGACAGGTACGAGACCTCGCCGACGCGCTGTGGAGCGGCGCCGTCAGCACCGCCGACGCGCACCCCTTCACGGCCTTCGCGGGCCTCGAGGAGTACCTCCCCGGCGTCGCGTTCGTGTCGAGCTTCGCCAACGTGACCGCGGTGCGCACGGGCGAGGGCCTGGTGCTCGTCGACACGGGGAGCTTCTTCACGGGCCCGATGATCCGCGAGCAGGTGCGCGCGTGGTCGCGCGAGCCCGTGCACACGGCGATCTACACGCACGGCCACATCGACCACGCCACGGGCGTCGCGGCCTTCGAAGCCGAGGAGCGCCCCGCGGGCGCCGCCCCGATGCGCGTGGTGGCGCACCGCGCCGTGCGCGAGCGGTTCGCGCGCTACCGGCTCACGGCGGGCTACAACGCCGCCATCAACGCGCGGCAGTTCCGCGTGGGCGCGATGGCGTGGCCGACGGAGTACCGCGACCCCGACGCCGAGTACGACGCCCGCCTCGACCTCGACGTGGGCGGCGAGCGCTTCGAACTGCACCACGCCCGCGGCGAGACCGACGACCACACGTGGCTCTGGATGCCCGCGCGCCGCGCGCTCTTCACGGGCGACCTCTTCATCTGGGCCTCGCCCAACTGCGGCAACCCCCAGAAGGTGCAGCGCTACCCGCGCGACCAGGCCGACGCGCTCGAGCGCATGGCGGCGCTCGGCGCCGAGGTGATGTTCCCCGGCCACGGCCCCCCCGTCGAGGGCGCGGCGCGCGTGCGCGAGGCGCTCACCACGACCGCAGCGCTGCTGCGGCACCTGCACGACGAGACCCTCGCGCGCATGAACGAGGGGGCCTCGCTCGACGCCGTGCTCGCCAGCGTGCGCGCGCCCGCGGAGCTCCTCGCGCGCCCCTGGCTGCGCCCCGTGTACGACGAGCCCGAGTTCGTGGTGCGCAACGTCTGGCGCCTCTACGGCGGCTGGTGGGACGGCGACGCCTCGCGGCTCAAGCCCGCCCGCGACGAGGCCCTGGCGCGCGAGGTGGCGGCGCTCACGGGCGGCGCGTCGCGCCTCGCCGACCGCGCGCGGGAGCTGTCTTCGCAGGGCGAGCACGCGCTGGCGTGCCACCTGGCCGAGTGGGCCGCGCGCGCGGCGCCCGGCGACGAGGCCGTGGCGGCGGCGCGCGCGGAGGTGTACGGGCGGCGCGTCGAGGCCGAGACGAGCCTCATGGCCAGGGGCGTCTTCGCCGACGCGGCGACGTCGAAGCCGAGGTGAGCGGCGCGCGCGGACAACGTTTCTGGCGCGCGCGAACATTCACCGCCCCCGCGGGGTGACCTACAGCTCGTCGCACCATCAACGGCCGCGCGGCGTCGGGGAGCGACCGCCGCGCGCGAGGAGCGACGGCGATGAGCGACCACGACCACGTCTCGGTTCGTCACGGCGACGGGAGCTGCACCTGCGGCGCGTGCAAGGAGCGCGTGCGGCCGCGCGGCAGGGGCCCGCTGGGGTACGTCGCGGCGGCGGCCGCGGCGGGGATGGTCTGCCTCGGCTACCCCCTCATCGCGGTGATGCCGCCCGTGAACATGATGATGGTGCCGCCGACGTTCTTCGTCGTGGCGAGCCTCGTCGGCTACGCGAGCGACCAGCTCCTCGCGGACCCGCGCTGCCCGGCGTGCGGGCGGTACATGGTCTTCGCCGCGCCGCGCGCGGAGGCCGTGGCGAAGGGCGCCCGCCCCGTGCCGCGCGCCGCGCTGTGATCACCGCGCGCCGCGGCGAAAGGCGCCGGGCGTCTGGCCCGTCCACCGCACGAAGGCCTTGTGAAACGCGCTCGGGTCGGAGAAGCCGAGCGCGAAGGCCACCTCGCCGACGGCGCGGTCCGGGTCGCCGAGGGCCTGCAAGGCCATCTCGCGGCGCACCTCGTCGAGCACGTCCTGGTAGCTCGTGCCCTCGTCGCGCAGGCGGCGCTGCAGGCTCCGGGGCGAGAGGCCGAGCTCCTTCGCGACGTCGTCGAGGGCGCTGCGGCCCTGCGGCAGCGCGCGCGCCGCGAGCTGGCGCACGCGGTCGACGAGCGCCGCCCGCGGGGGCAGCCGCGCGAGGAGCATGCGCGCGTGGCTGTCGAGGATCTCCGCGAGGTCGGCGTTGGCCGTGCGCACGGGCAGCGAGAGCACCTCGCGCGTCACGCGGATCTCGTAGCGCGGGGCGTCGAAGCGCATCGGGCAGCGGAAGATGCGCCGGTGCTCCGACGGGTCGGCGGGCGCGGGGTGCTCGAACGCGACCTCGGCGGGCGAGGCGTCGGCGTCGGTGAGCGCGCGCGCGGTGACGACGACCCACGAGAAGGCGAACTCCAGCGCGTGGTGCGGCACGCGGTAACCGAGCTCGCGCACCGAGAACCAGAGCAGGGCGCCTTCGGGGGTGGGCTCCCAGTGCAGCTCGTGGGCGTCGTTGAAGACGCGCGTGTACGCGAGGATGCGCTGGAACCCTTCGCCGAGCGTGGCGCTCGCGGCGATGAGGTGGCCCGCGAGGTTGATCCCCGC
>JBDHVF010000473.1:0-6565 GCA_039809605.1 Polyangiales bacterium
GGGTTGGGGGTGAGGGTATGCAGGCTACTCCCAGGCACCCCCTCCCGCGTCCGCGGGAGGGGGACGGGGGGAGGGCCACTACCCCTGCGCGTTCTCGGGCGCGAGGTCTTCGGCGAGCGAGCGGCGCGTGGCGTCGCCGAGCGCGACCTCGGCGCGGTAGCGCGGGTGGTCGACGACGACGCGCGCGGGCTGCGCCGCGTCGAGCAGCAGCGCGCGGCCGTCGGGGGGCAGGCGAAAGGTCACGTAGCGCACGGCCGCGACGCGGTCTTCGAAGCGCCCCATCGCGTCGAACTCGCCCCTCACCGAGCACGCCCCGATCTCGAGGCGCACGCAGTCGTCGAGGCCCACGTACTCGCGCCGACGGCGCTCGCGCACCTCGGGGTCTTCGACCTCGATCATCAGCGTGGCGAGCAGCGCGCCGTCGGGCGGCACCAGGTCGTTGTAGACCTCGAGCTCCTCGCGCACCGCCTTCGGCGCGCTGATGCGCTCGGAGCGCAGCATCTCCTGCACCTGCATGAGCACCGTGTCGTGGTCTTCGAAGACCAGCGACATCTCGGGCCCGAGCAGGAGCCTGCGGTCGCGCTTGTGCGCGATGATCCGCTGGCGAAAGCGGTCGCGCACCTGCTCGTACGCGCCCAGCGAGAGGAGCTCGTCGGCCGTCACCCTGCGCATGTCTACGCCTCCAGTCCGTACGCGCGGGCGAGGAGCTCGACCGGGTGCGCGACGGCGGTCTGGTTCTCTTTCATGATCCGTTGCGAGGCCAGGGGGCAGTCGCTCGCGACGTGCCTCGCCTCTGCGTTCGCGACCCCGTTCTTGAGCTTGCGCGCGTACCGCACCCCGAGGTCGTAGTACTCGGCCTTCATGCCCCACGTGCCGTCGACCGCGGAGCACTGCTCCACCACGGTCACCTCGGTGCCCGGCACGCGCTCGAGCAGGGTCTTCGCCGGGTACGCGATGCGCTGCGCGCGCAGGTGACACGCCGCGTGGTACGCGACGCTCCCGAGCGACACGGGGAACTCCCTCGGCATCTTGTCCTCGCGCCAGAGGCGCTGGAGGTACTCCATGAGGTCCAGGGTGTTCTCGGCGACGAGCTTCGCGTCGGGCGTGCCGAGGATCTCGGGGTACTCCCTGCGCAGGGTCATCGAGCACGACGGGCCCGGCGCCACGATGGCCCTGCCCCGGCGCACCTCGTCGGCCAGCGAGGCGACGTTGAAGCGGGCCTTCTCGCGCACGCGCTCGAGGTCGCCCGTGTCCATGTTGGGCATGCCGCAGCAGGTCTGGGCGGGCCGCACCACCCGCACGCCCGCGTGCTCGAGCACGCGCACCGCCGCGCGGCCGATGCCCGGGCGGTTGTAGTCGACCAGGCACGTCGAGAAGATCGCCACCTCGCCGTGGCGGCCCGCTCCCTCCGCGGGCGTGTGCCTGCCGAACCACGTCGGGAAGGTCTCGCGCGCGTACTCGGGCAGGGGAAAGTGCTCCGAGATGCCCGCGACGCGGTCCATCGCGCGGCGCACGAGGCGGCTGGCGTTGACGAAGTTGGTGAGCGGCGCGGTGACCCCGGCGCCGAGCGCGCCGAGCAGGCCCGGCTCGCCGAGGAGCTTCTCTTGAAGCGTGGTGCCGCCCTCGCGCCGCGAGCGCACGACCTTCTCGCGCCAGAGGAGCCGCGGGAAGTCGACCATCCACGTCGACTCGGGGTCGTCGGGCGTGTACGGGCACTTCACGTAGCAGAGCTTGCACTGCCAGCAGAGGTCCGAGACCTTCGCGAAGTCCTCGGACCGCAGCGTCACCGCGGAGTGCGCCTGGCCGTGCTGCTCGTGGTTCTCGTCGATGCGGTCGAAGAGGAAGGGGAAGCTCGGGCAGTAGCCCACGCACATCCGGCAGCCGTGGCAGATCTCGAAGACGCGACGGAGCTCCTGCTCCAGGTCGTCGGGGTCCCAGAACCTTCGGTCGTTGGGGTCGAAGGCCGGCGGGACTCGGGGCTCGGGTTTGATCTCCACGGTGCGATGGGATGCGCGCGGGCGACGGCGCGGCTCAGCGGCTCACTTGCCCTTGATCGAGTCGAGGGCCTTGCTGAAGCGGCCCGCGTGAGACTTCTCGGCCTTGGCGAGCGTCTCGAACCACTCGGCGATGTCTTCGAAGCCCTCGTCGCGCGCGGTCTTCGCGAAGCCGGGGTACATGCTCTGGTACTCCTCGGTCTCGCCGTGCACCGCGGCCGCGAGGTTCTTCTCGGTGTTGCCGATGGGCAGGCCCGTCGCGGGGTCGCCCACCTGCTTCAGGTAGTCGAGGTGGCCGTGGGCGTGGCCCGTCTCGCCCGAGGCCGTGTCACGGAACAGGCCCGCCACGTCGGGGTAGCCCTCGACGTCGGCCTGCTTGGCGAAATACTCGTAGCGGCGGTTGGCCTGCGACTCGCCGGCGAAGGCGTGCTTCAGGTTGTCGAGCGTCTTGCTGTTCGCGAGCTTCGGCATGGCGTTTCCCTCCAGTGCCCCCCGCGTCGGTTCGCGGGAGCGTGTGGGCCGAGACTCGTAACGGGATGTCACGGCGCGCGCAAGAGGGTCGTGCGGTCACTCCGTGACGCCGTGCACCAGCACGCGGGTGCCGCCGTCGAAGCGCACCTCGATCTTGTCGGGGCCGAGCTCGCTCGCCACCACCCCGATGCCGAAGTTCTTGTGCGAGATCCACTGGTCCTTCATGAACCGCTCGGTCATGCGGTACGGGTGGATGCGCGCGCCCGACGGGGGCACGAGCGCGACGTGATCCTCGGGCGCGGCCTTGCGGGTCGAGGGCGCGCGGGGCGTCGAGGGCGACGCGCTCGACGCGCGCGACGACGAGGCGGCCGCGGGCGCCGACTTCGGCGCGCGGTAGCGGTGCACCGAGTAGCAGGTGCGGCACTCGACGTTCACCGGCTTGCCGTCGACCACGGCGACGATGCGGTGCGTGAGGTCCATCTTGCACCGGGTGCACCAGGAGTCGACCTCTTGTCCGGCTTTGAGAGGGGGCATCGACGGTCTCGGTGTGGTTGCGGGTTCTAGGGGCGGGGGGGAGCGTGGTAGCAGCGAACGCCATGAGCGTAAAGCCCCAGGACGGTTCGACACTCCCCCGGCTCGCGGGCATCATGCGACGCCTGCTCGGCGAGGGCGGCTGCCCGTGGGACCGCGAGCAGACGCTCGCGAGCCTCAAGCGCTACGCGGTCGAAGAGGCCTTCGAAGTGTGCGACGCGATCGACGGCCTCGGCCCCGACGCGAAGGCGCCCGTGACCGACGCGGGCCCGCGCGCGCACGCGCCCCACGACCCCGCGGTGATGCACCACCGCGAGGAGCTCGGCGACCTGCTCTTTCAGGTGGTGTTTCAGACGGGCCTCGCCGAGTCGTGGGGCTGGTTCGGCCTCGACGACGTGGTGGCGGGCATCAGCGACAAGCTCGAGCGCAGGCACCCCCACGTGTTCGGCGACGCCACCGCGGGCACGGCCGACGAGGTCATCGCGAACTGGGAGAAGATCAAGCTCGCCGAGAAGGCCGGGCGCGGCGCGCTCGACGGCGTGCCCCGCGCGCTGCCGGCGCTCCTCTACGCGCTGCGCGTGGGCGAGAAGGCCGCGCGCGTGGGCTTCGACTGGCCCGACCCCGCGGGGCCGCGCGCCAAGGTTGACGAAGAGCTTCGTGAGCTCGATGACGCCCTCGCGTCGGGCGACCGCGACCGCGCGCTCGACGAGCTCGGCGACGTGCTCTTCTCGCTGGTCAACCTCGCGCGCAAGCTCGGCCTCGACCCCGAGGAGGCGCTCACCCGCACCAACCGCCGCTTCGCCGCGCGCTTTCGCGGCGTCGAGGCGAGGGCCAGGGCCGCGGGCCGCGCGCTCGACGAGCACACGCTCGGAGAGCTCGACGCATACTGGAACGACGCGAAGCGAGACGAGAACACCTAGGAGGTGACTGCGATGGAGCCCGACGAAGCACTGCTCTCCCATGGCACGTCGCAGGTCGAGCTCGACGCGCTCGCGCGCGGCGACCACGGCGAGCCCCACCGCGTGCTGGGCCTGCACCCCACGCCGGGCGGAACGGTCGTGCGCGCGTGGCACCCCGAGGCCACGGCCGCGCGCCTCCACGTCGCGGGCGGCGCCCCCGTCGCGATGACCCGGCTGCACCCCGCGGGCGTCTGGGCGGCGTACGTGCCCGCGCCCCTCAGGGCCGCGGACTACGAGGTGGAGTTCCTCTTCGGCGACGGAGGGGCGCACCGCTCGGCGGACCCCTACGGCTTTCTGCCCACGTGGGGCCCGGTCGACGAGCACCTCGCCTCCGAGGGCCGCCACTGGAAGCTCTACGAGCGCATGGGCGCCCACGCGCGCACGGTCGACGGCGTCGAGGGCACGGCCTTCGCGGTGTGGGCCCCCAACGCGCGACGCGTGAGCGTCGTGGGCGACTGGAACTACTGGGACGGCCGCCACCACCCCATGCGCCGCCTCGGCGTCACGGGCATCTGGGAGCTGTTCATCCCCGGCGTGCGCGCGGGCGCGAGGTACAAGTTCGAGCTGCGCACGCAGGGCGGCGAGGTGGTGCAGAAGCTCGACCCCTACGCGCAGGAGTGCGAGCTGCGGCCCAACAACGCGGGCGTGGTCACGGCCCCCTCGCGCCACGTCTGGACCGACGAGCCCTGGATCGAGCGCCGCGCGAAGGCCGACGCGCTGCGCGCGCCCATGACCGTCTACGAGGTGCACCTCGGGTCGTGGATGCGCGGCGAGCACGGCCGCTGGCTCACCTACCGCGAGCTCGCCCACCGCCTCGGCGAGTACGCGCGAGACATGGGCTTCACGCACGTCGAGCTCCTGCCCGTGGCCGAGCACCCCTTCGACGGCTCGTGGGGCTACCAGGTGACGGGCTACTTCGCGCCCACGTCGCGCTTCGGCACGCCCGACGACTTCCGGTACATGGTCGACCACCTGCACGGGCTCGGCGTGGGGGTGATCCTCGACTGGGTGCCGGCGCACTTCCCCCGAGACGCCTTCGCGCTCGCGCGCTTCGACGGCACGGCCCTCTACGAGCACGAGGATCCGCGCCAGGGCGAGCACCCCGACTGGGGCACGCTGGTCTTCAACTTCGGCCGCACCGAGGTGAGGAACTTTCTGCTCGCCAACGCCCTGTCGTGGTTCGACCGCTTTCACGTCGACGGCCTGCGCGTCGACGCCGTGGCCTCGATGCTCTACCTCGACTACTCGCGGCCCGACGGGTCGTGGGTGCCCAACCCCTACGGCGGGCGCGAGAACCTCGACGCGGTGTCGTTCCTCCACGAGCTCAACACGCTCGTGCACGGCCAGCACCCGGGCGCGATGATGATCGCCGAGGAGAGCACCGCGTGGCCCGCCGTGAGCCGCCCCACCTACGCCGGCGGCCTCGGCTTCACCTTCAAGTGGAACATGGGCTGGATGCACGACACCCTCGCGTACTTCGCGCGCGACCCGGTGCACCGGCGCTTTCACCACAACGAGCTCTCGTTCGGCATCCTCTACGCGTGGAGCGAGAACTTCGTCTTGCCCCTCTCGCACGACGAGGTGGTGCACATGAAGCGGTCGCTCGTCGGCAAGATGCCCGGCGACCGGTGGCAGCGCTTCGCCAACCTCCGCGCGCTCTTCGGGTACATGTGGGCGCACCCTGGCAAGAAGCTCCTGTTCATGGGCGGCGAGCTCGGCGACGAGCGCGAGTGGAGCCACGAGTCGTCGCTCGACTGGGCGAGCCTCGGAGACCCCATGCACGCGGGCGTGCAGCGGCTCGTGCGAGACCTCAACGCGACCCTGCGCGCCACCCCCGCGCTCTACGAGGCCGACGTCGACTTCGGGGGCTTCCAGTGGATCGACGCCAACGACTCGGACCAGAGCGTCGCGTCGTTCGTCCGCTGGGACCGCGCCCGCAAGCGCCCCCTCGCGTGCGTGCTCAACGCCACCCCCGTGGTGCGCCACGGGTACCGCCTCGGCGTGCCGCGCGAGGGCTTCTGGCGCGAGGCGGTCAACACCGACGCCGGGGTCTACGGCGGCAGCAACGTGGGCAACCTCGGCGGCGTGCAGGCCGCCCGCGAGCCGAGCCACGGGTTCTCGCACTCGGTCACCGTCACCCTCCCGCCGCTCGCCGTCGTCTGGTTCGAAGGGCCCGGCGAGGGCGCGTAGCGGTCACAGCCCGAGCGCCGCGCGGCACTCGTCGACCGAGAGCACGTCCATGCGCACGGGCCACCGCGCGCGGTCGACGGAGGCGCACTCGGCCTCCATCCTCGCGCGGTCGACGGCGGCGCGCGTCTCCGGGCGCGCCCACGTCAACGCCGCCACCTGGAGCACGATGCGCGGCACCCGCTCGCGCAGGGCCCGCTCGAAGCGCGCGGCGCGCTCGGCCGTCCACGGCAGCGCGCCGAGCTCGTAGCCCATGGCCGCGACGAGCAGCGAGATCAGGTTCTCGTTGGCGGCGCCCACGGCCGCGTCGACGCGCCGCGCGAGCGCGGTGAAGCGGGCGTCGTCGCGCCGGCGCCAGGCGCCCGTCGCGGCGACGAAGGCCAGCAGCGCCTCGTGGTCGGGCGCGACCTCGCGCGCGGCGTC